>JANODS010000114.1:0-7719 GCA_031412835.1 Acidobacteriota bacterium
ACCCCCGCCTCAACCCCTCCGAACAGCGCTTCCAATTTGCCGATACCTTGAACTGGACCTCCGGCAAACACTCCTGGAAGTTCGGCGCTGATTTCGCCACCACCCAGGACTATCTCGATATTCTTCGCAACCAGTTCGGCAGCTACACCTACGGCACCTTCACCGATTTCGCTTATGACTTCTCCCGCGTACAGAACCCCAGCGGTCGCGCCATCGGCTACAACTGGCAGCAATTCACTCAAACGATCGGCAACCCTAAGCTCGATTTCACGACCCGTGATATCGCCTTGTTCTTCCAGGACCAGTTCCGCGCCACCCAAAAACTCACCGTTAACTTCGGCGTTCGTTGGGACTATTCTAAGCTACCCCAGCCGACCCAAATCAATCCGGCGTATCCCCAGACTGGCGTGATCAACTCACCGAAGGGCAACTTCGCCCCGCGTATGGGCCTCGCCTACGCGCTCAATGAAAAGACCGTTATCCGCACCGGTTACGGCATCTTCGTCGCCCGCTATCAAGGTGCGCTGATTCAGAGCCTCTTCCTGAACAACGGTCTTTATCAGCCCGGCGTGCTGCTCCAGAACGGCGTCGCCACGGGCCCCTCGTTCCCCAACATTCTTCCCTCGAACGCCTCCGGCCTCCCGGGCGGCGCGGTGAGTCTGGTGATCGCCGACAAGAATCTCCGCAACCCCTACACCCAGCAATGGGACTTCGCCATCGAGCGCCAGCTGACCGCGAATCTTGGTTTAACCGTCAACTACCTGGGCAGCCGCGGCGTAGCCGTCTTCACGACGCGCGACCTCAACATCGGCCCCTTCGGCGCTCCCGTCACCTACCGAATCTTCGATGCCGCCAACAACCAAACCGGCACCTACACGACAAATGCCTACTACGCCGCCAACCGCGTCGATCCCCGTTTCCAACGAATTACCCAGGTTGAAAACGGTGGCAATACGTACTATCACGGCTTAGCCGTCCAAGTAAACAAGCGCATGGCCAAGGGCCTCCAGGCTTCGCTTGCCTACACCTGGTCGCATGCCATCGATACGGCCAATCAGGGCGGTGGCACCAACGCCACCTTCTTTGACACCATCCGTTCCACCTTCAATGGCGACTACTCCGCCGATAAAGGTTCCAGCGCCCTCGACCAACGCCACCGCGCGGTCTTCTCGGCCATCTGGGAACCCACCTACGGCAAGAACTCTTCCAACAAATTCGTGAAATGGGCCGTCGCCAACTGGCAGCTTTCGCAGATTACGACCCTCGCCACCGGCCAGCCAGCAACCACCACGATGCGGATCGCCGGCAGTCCGTTCCCCGGCGCGGCTTTCAACACCACCCTCAACGGACTCGGCGGCACCAACCGCGTCCCGTACCTGCCCTTCGCCAACATGCAGCTCGATAACATCTACCGCACCGACGCCCGCATCACGAAGACCCTCCCCTTCTCCGAGCGCATCAAGGCTTACGCCAGCTTTGAAGCCTTCAACATCAGCAATAGCCAATACAACACGGGTATCATCACCGAAGCCGCCAACTTCGCTGTCGTCAACGGAGTCGCGGGCATTCGACCCAGCCTCGGGCTCAACAACGGCACCGCCTCGCAGGGCTTCCCGGACGGCACGAACGCTCGCCGGGCCCAAGTCAGCTTGCGCTTGGTTTTCTAAGCCGAAAAACGGCGACCGAGCAAACGCCTGGCCGCCGTTTTCTTATTTCCCAACCAAAGTGCCCAGCTCCTGCACCGCATGCCGCAGCCGCGTGTTCTGATCCATCAGCTCGTGGCTAGAAGCCGCTGTCTGCTCCGTATTCGCCGCTATCGACTGTGTCAATCCGTTCAGTTCGATCATCGACCGCGTCGCCCCTTCCATGTCGCCGAGTTGTCCCCGGCAGACTCCGGCCAGCGCTTCCACCACCTTACCGACCTCCTGCCCCTTTCCGACGATCACATCGAAGTTCCCCGACACCCGCTCGCAAAGCGCAACCCCGGTTTCCGTCCGCGCCAGCGCTTCTGAGATTCGAGTCTCGGTCTGCTTCGCCGCGTCGGTCGATCGCATCGCCAAATTTCGCACCTCGTCGGCGACCACCGCAAACCCCGCCCCCGATTCCCCCGCCCGCGCCGCTTCCACCGCCGCATTCAGCGCCAGAATATTCGTCTGAAACGCAATCGCGTCCACTTCCTTAATAATCCCCGCAATCTCCATGCTCGACGCTCGGATCGCCCGCATCGCCTGCAACATCTCCCCGATCTGCTGCTTCCCTTGCACCCCTGCCGAAGCCGCGTCTGTCGCCAACTGACGAGCCGTGTCCGCGATTCCCATCTTGAGACGTGAGGCGTCAATCGTCGTCTCCAAATTCTGCGAACTCTGCGCTGTTAACGTCGCCTGATGCGTCGCCCCCTGCGCCAAACTCTGGCCCGCGCTGGCAATCTGAGCCGAAGCCGAAGCCGCATCCTGGGCCACCCGCTCCACATCGAGGATCACTCGTCGCAACGGTCCGTTGATCCAACGGCCGTTCAACCACCAAAAGCCAGTAATCACCAGCGCCATCACGGGAATCATCCACCCCGCCAACCGCCCCATCCCGGCCATGGCCTGTTGGTCCACCGGTCCTAAGTCCCCCTTCAGCAAAAACATTCCATGGATCTGCCCGGCCTTCCATCCCTCCATCCGAAACCCCAAGACGTCCTTGCCGTCTTTGGTCGCGCTCGTCCCGGCGTCCCCATGGCAAGTCATGCAGTCGCCCGTCATCCGTACGGGCCGCGCCAGTACTACCTGATTCTTGCCGGCATCAACCGAAAAATACTCCGCCACACTACCGCTGTCAATCTGCTGCAAAATCGCCGCCTCGTCATCCACCGGCGCATTCTTCGGGTTCCGCGGGTTCGACCGCACCACCCGAAATTGGAAACCCTGCGCCTTGGCCGCCTGCTCCACCGCGCGCCACGCCGCCACCACCGGCACGGTTTGGTACATCGTTGATTTTCTAAAATCACTGCTCTGCTTCGACTCCGCCACCAGCCGAGCCGTGTCAAAGGCACCGTCCTTCGTCAGAGTCGAGATCGACTCGCGCACGTTTTCGGCTTCGATCAACGTGCTGCTCATCGTGCCCCGCATCATCGCGATTCCTTGGTCGCGAATCACCACGCGCACCACCGCAAATGCGGTCAATGTCGCCAGAACGATTCCGCCGGCGGCTGCTAAGACAATTTTTCTACCAAGTACCATGGAACAACCTACTCCTAAGAGGCATATCGTGGATTGGCCCCGAATTAAGAATATTTTTTGTCCGTGATGGATTCCGCTAACATTTTCCGCCAGTTCGTGATAGAAGACTTAATTATGAACTCTGGCCCTTTCTTTTCCCCCATCCCCCAAACCGCCTCCGGCCTCCCCGTCGGCATCCAAATGGGGAGCTACCAACAGCCTCCTCCCGGCGGCGGTTATCCGCCTCCCCAAGGCGGAGGTTATCCCCCGCCCCAGCAGCCCTACCAGCCCAGTATCATGCCAAATAACGTTGCCGCCCTCTTGTGCTACGCCTTCGGCTTCATCACGGGCATCCTGTTCCTCTTCCTGGAACCCTATAACCGCGACCGAAATATCCGCTTCCACGCCTTTCAATCCATTTTTACCTTTGGCGGCCTCTTTGGCATCCAGATCGCGCTGTCGATCATGGCGAACATCGCCGTCCGTATCGTCGGCTTGTTTGGCCTGCTCTTCAGCCTGCTCAGTCTAATGGTTGCCCTCGTCGGCCTCGGCCTCTGGATCTTCCTCATGGTCAAAGCCTACCAGGGTGAAAAGTTCTCGCTCCCCATCATCGGACCGCTCGCCGAAAAACAGGCGTAGCCAATTCCTTCGCCCAAACGTCCCACAAAAGTGTCGTTTCGTCTTTTTTGCTCTTTCCCCCTCGCTTTGGGCCTGCTGATGGCCCAGAGCTCCCAGCCGTCTCTCCCCACCATCGGAATCATCGATTTTTTCGGCGTCCGCAAAGCCAGTATTGATCGTCTGAAAAAAGCGATCGGAGCCGTCGAAGGCGATCCCCTTCCTAAGTCGAAGGGCCTCGTCGAAGACCGCATGGAGCTCGTCAATCTCGTCGTCCGCGCCCGTCTCGAAGCCGTCTGCTGCGAAGACGGAAAGGCCGTTCTCTACATCGGAGTCGAAGAGAAAGGTGCCGCTGCGTTCAACTACCGCGAATCGCCCGAAGGCACTGCCAAACTTCCGGAAGAGATCGTTGATACCTATCTCCAGTTCTTCGAAAAACTCCAAACCGCCATCCGCCAAAACGACATCGCCGAAGATCTCACCCGGGGCCACAGCTTCATGGTCAACGCCGCCGCCCGCGCCGATCAAATCAAGTTCCTCCCTCTCGCCAAAACCCACGAAGCCATCCTCCGCGAAGTCCTCCGCACAAGCGTCGACGAGGTCGAACGCGCCATCGCCGCCTACGTCATCGCCTACGTCCCCAACAAGGCGACTATCACCGACGACCTCCAATACGCCATGCAAGATCCCGACGACGGCGTCCGTAACAACGCCATGCGCTCCCTGCTCGGCATCACCATTCTCAGCGAAAAGGAACCTAAACTAGAACTCAAAATCAGCCCCACCTGGTTCGTCGAGCAGCTCAATTCCATCGTCTGGAACGATCGCAACAAAGCCGCCACCGCGCTTCTCTCGCTCACCGAAAAGAAAAATCCTCAACTTCTCGCCATGCTCCGCGAGCGCTCCCTTGACGCTCTCATAGACATGGCCCGCTGGCGCCACCTCAGCCACGCCCTCCCCGGCTATATCCTCCTCGGCCGCATCGCCGGCTACGACGAAAAGCGCCTGCAGACTGCCTGGAGCGCGGGCCAGCACCAGCCCCTCACCGAAGAGATCATCAAAGAACTCACCCGCAAGAAGAAGTAGCCCCTACCGCTTCCCCCGCGTCTTCAAAAACGCGATCAACGCCGCCGGGTCGTCCGTAATAATAGCGTCCACCCCCGCCGCCACCAACCTCCCCCAATCCCCCGGCGTGTTCGCCGTCCACGGCACCACCTGCAGCCCCGCCGCGTGCGCCGCCGCCACCTTCTCCCCCGTCACCGTCTGGTGAATCGGGCTAATAATCGAAGCTTCAGCCGACCGCGCCACCTCCACAAAATCTCGCCCCGACTCCCCCTTGCTCGTCGGAAATAGCGCGCTCCGCCGAATCGCCGGAGCCAGCTTTTTCATCTCCAACAGCGTCCGGTAATCAAAACTTTGCAGAATCACCCGCTTCTCTAATTGGTGCTTCTGCACAACGTCCAGCACCAACTTCACGAACTCCTCTGGCCCCGGCGTCCACTCCGGATGCGTGTCCGACATCTTCGTTTCGATGTTGAACTCCACCTTCGTCTTCTTCGCCAATGTAAACACCGCGTCCAGCGTTGGCACCCGCGTCCCGGGAATCGATAGCTGCTTCGGAAACTGCGGATTCACCTTCCTGCCGCAATCCCATCGCTGCAACTCCGCAAACGTCATCTCCCGGATCACCCGCGTCGCCCCCTCCGGCCCTTCGCAATACGCCGGGTTCATCGTCTCATCGTGCGACACCACCACCACGTTGTCCTTCGTCACGGCCATGTCCAGCTCCAACACGTCCACCCCCTGCGCCAGGGCGTATTCGAACGCTGGAATCGTATTCTCCGGCCGCATCGCCCGCGCCCCGCGATGTCCATGAACTCGAATCTCCGCCATCATCACCGCCGTCGTCACCAGGAGTAAAATAAGAGGTCGCACGCCCCAATCTACCAGTCCAGAATGTCAATCGCATAACATGAACCGTCGCCAAGCCCTCGCCCTCACCGCCCTCAGCTACTCTCGCATCCTCGGAGCCAACGATCGTCTCCGCATGGGCTTCATCGGCCTCGGCAACCGCGGCGACCAAGTCCACGACGGCTTCCTCGAATTCGGCGACTCCCAAACCGTCGCCATCTGCGACCTTCGCGACGACTACCTCGACCTCGCCGCCAAAAAATCCCGTGCCACCCCCACCCGCTACAAGGACTACCGAAAGCTCCTCGAAGATAAGAACGTCGACGCCGTCGCCATCGCCACCCCGGACCATTGGCACGCCCTCATGATGATCGACGCCTGTCGCGCCGGCAAGGACGTCTATGTCGAAAAGCCTCTTTCGCTCACCGTTTCCGAAGGTCGCCGCATGGTCCAGGTCGCCACCGAAACTAAGCGCATCGTCCAGGTCGGCATCCAGCGCCGCAGCTCCAAAATGCTTCAGGAAGCCGTGGCTTATCTCAAGGGCGGGGAACTCGGCCACATCACCGTCGCCCGCGGCTTTCACGTCCAAAACGAAGCCCCCAACGGCATCGGCCTCGCGCCCGATGCCGCCCCGCCCTCGGCCGAGTTCTGGGATCAATGGCTCGGCCCCGCCCCCAAAGTTCCCTTCAACCGCAACCGGGCTTTCTATAATTTCCGTTGGTTCTACGATTACTCCGGCGGCCAAATCACCAACTTCGGCGTGCATTATATGGACATGCTCCGCTGGGCTTGCCAGAAGCAATCGCCCCGTTCCGTCGTCGCCATGGGCGGCCGCTATGCCGTCAAGGACAACCGCGAAATTCCCGACACTTGCGAAGTCCTCTGGGACTTCGGCGACATGATGATGGTCTTTGTCCAGTACAACGCCAACGCCGCCCCGGCCATCGCCGCCCGCGGAGCCGAAATGGAGATTCGCGGCACCAAGGGCACGATGTACATCTACTCCAACAAATGGGAGGTAGTCCCCGAACGCTACACCGAAGCCCTCTTTGGCCAACGCACCCCTACCGACCGCGACTCCGAGCGAGCCTACAACCCCTCGAAAAAAGCGACCATCCAAGCCCGTTCCATGGAAGGGTCCAACTCCACCCCGCCCCACGTCCGCAACTTCCTGGACGCCGTCAAAGCCCGCCGGGCCCCCAGTTGCCCCATCGAAGAAGGGCACCTGTCGACGGCCAACACGATCCTCGGCCACATTTCCCTCCGCACCCGCGCCCTCCTCGATTGGGATGGCAAGGCCGAACGCTTCACGAACAACGACGCCGCCAACAAACTACTGGGCTACAAATACCGCGCCCCCTACAAGCTGGGTTAGGGTTCCGAGCGGCCGCTCGATCCACTCAATTGATAGGCAGCCAACGACCCAGTCGGATTACGGCTCCCTTTGAGGTTCTCGATGGCAACTTTGGATTGGTCACAATGCGCTGTTGTGGAAACCGTGCCTGGTCGATTGGGCGGCGCGTGGGTATTTCGCGACACCCGCATGCCCGTCCCCCCCGTGTTCGAAACCTGGAAGCCGAAGCGACGGTCGACGAGCTCGTATAGTGCTTTGACATTTCAAAACGAAAAGTAATCGAGGTCCTCCAGTTCGCCGCTCGTAGCGTAGCCCCTCCGCCTCCGGTTCAAGCTGTGCCTGCACGCAATGCTCATTCTGTTTGACCACGTCACCCCGGCACCTCTGGCCGCCCATCTGATCGGGCACGTGATTGTAAAGGCAAAGGATCGGGGTTGGGATCGGCTGACGAACGGAGATTTATTGACTGCGGCGGAGCTAGCTGGCTTTGAAGTGCTCATCACAGTCGACAATAATATGAGGTATCAGCAGAACCTTACGGAACGTCGAATCACCCTCATCATCCTGAGCAGTCCGCAGTGGCCTCGAGTCCGAAACTGCATCGCGGCGATTGCGGCTGGCATTAACGCCGCAAGC
>JANODS010000115.1:0-4613 GCA_031412835.1 Acidobacteriota bacterium
GTAGGGCGGAAGCTCCTGAGTAACTTGTTTCAGTCGGGCTACCCCGTCGTCGGACAGATACGGAACTTCAAGCAGCCTCCCTTCGTAGTCGTAGACCTCGAATGTCAAAGTGGCGGTGGCATTCGTCGTATTTCGATACGCCACCGCCATCTCCCGGTGGGTCGCCCCGTCTGCCCCGAAGCTAAAGTACAGCACCGCTTGGCCGTTCGCATACGCCGCGCCCAGGGTCAAACCCAGCGCCATCATCATCGTGTTTCTCATTGCACTCACCTCTGCTTAGGAAGCGAGGGCCCGCGCCGAGAATGCGCAAGAAAGTTTACGCCTGCTCCAAATGATGGTGCAGCCACGCGCGGGCGAACTCCCAATCACGCCGTACCTTCGCGATGTTGATACCGATAATGTTGGCCGTCTCCTGGTCCGTATACCCTCCGAAGAAACGTAACTCCACAACGCGGGCGGCCTCCGGATCGAGCTCTTGCAACTCGTTCAGCGCATCGTCCACCTGCAGCAGATCCGCGTCCGGCTCGCTCGAAATCTGGTAGATCTCGTCGAGCGAAATCTTGATGCCGCCCCGCTTGCCCGCGTGTTTGGCGCGGGCGTGATCAACAAGAATCCGCCGCATCTGCTGCGCCGCCAGCGCAAAGAAATGGTGGCTGTCGTTAGCCTTCACCGGCTGCCCGCCGAACAGCCGCAGATACGCCTCACTGACGAGAGCCGTCGCTTGCAGCGTATGCCCCTCGTTCTCGCCGCGAATCACCCGGGAAGCTAAGCGATGCAGCTCGTTGTAGACGAGCGAAATCGCCTGGTCGCGCGCAGGCTGGTCGCCGCTGTTGGCCCGTTGCAGTAGTACTGTGATCTCACCTGGCAGCTCTTCCGGCACGTAGAGAATTATTGCATGCTCACGGCGGTCTCGTGTTCGGCGATCACTCGGAGCAGGGCGGCATCATCCGACAGCCGCTTGGCCTTTTCGTAGAGCCGCAAAGCGCCGGCCTTGTCGCCCAAGTTGGGCTGGCGGGGATACCCGCGGAGGTCGGCAAGGAGCACATACCCGGCAGCGATTTCTCGATTCAGCGCATTCCCCCTGGCGAGCCCGACGCTCGACAGAAAAGCCTCAGCGCGACCGAGGAGTTCGTCGCGCCGCGGCGTCCAGCCGGGCAGCAGCCGCAAGGACTCCCCGAACGAATCTTTGTACACCGCCGCCAAACGCACCAGGAGGGGGATCGGCGGTTCGCCACGCAGGCGACTCTCCGCCAACGTCACCTCGCTCCCCGTCAGGTCCTCCAGTTCGTCCACCCGCTTCTGAAGCCGAACGCGCTCCACGCGTTCGTTGATGGCCCATCCGGAGGCCGCGACAACGAGCACCGAAGCCGCCGAAGCGATCCAGTTGCGGCGCAGGAATTTGCCGCCACGATAGGCGATCGTGTCCCGCTGCGCGGCGACGGGCTGGCCGGTCAGGTGGCGCTCCACATCGGCGGCAAACGCTCCGGCGTCGGGGTAGCGGCGCACCGGCTCCTGGCGCAGGGCCATGAGCAGGATCGTGTCGAGGTCACCCGACAGGCGGCGGCGCAACTGGGTGGGATTCTCCGGCGTCACGTGTTGCGGGTTCGTTCCGGCCGCTTCGCTGGGCGCCATTGACGACGCTGGACGGACTCCGGTCAGCAGTTCGTACAGCACAACGCCGAGCGAGTATACGTCGCTGGCCGGGCCGCAGGGTTCGTTCCGTAGCTGTTCGGGGCTGGCGTAGCCAGGCGTCAGCAACGGGGCCGTTCGGGTCAAGTCGGGGTCCTCGGCGAGAAGCTTGGCGATCCCGAAATCGACGAGCTTCACGACTCCGTCTTTGGTCACCAGAATGTTGGCGGGCTTCAGGTCGCGGTGGACGATCCGGTTCAAGTGCAGGTATTCAACCGCGCGGCAGACCGTGGCGAAGAGCCGCAGCCGGGTTTCCACATTCAACCGGCGCAGCAGGCAGAACTTGTGCAGGTGCTGCCCGTCAATGTAGTCCATGACGAAGTAGGGGAGCCCCGCCGATGTCGTTCCGCCATCGACGATCCGCGCGATATTGGGATGGTCGAGTTGGGCGAGAATCTGCCGCTCCTGATGGAAACGGCGGACGAGGGATTCGGTGAGACAATCGGGGCGGATCAGCTTCAGCGCGGCTTGGCGCTGGTAGGCGTCGTCGGCGCGTGCGACGAGATAGACCGCCCCCATGCCGCCTTCGCTCAACCGCCGAACCATGCGGTAGGGACCGAACCAAGTCCCCGTCTCGATCAGTGCCGCGACCGGTGCCCGTTTCCAGGCTGGCTCATCGAGAAAGCCGTCCTGCTTGGCGCTTTCGACCGACGCCAGGAGCTTCCCCACTTCCAGTTCCATCGCCGCGTCGCCCGCCGACTGCTCGCGGATGTAGGCGGCCCGCTGTTCGACCGGCAGCGCCGACGCACCGTCAAACAACGCGCGAATGCGCCGGAATCGTTCCGCCTTGCTTTCCATGGCTCTATCTACCGTAGCGAAATCAGTGGGCCGGAATGCGCACCTTTCTTGCGCAGACGTTCCACGGCTTGCCGCTAGATAAAGCAGACTGCCATGATCCTAGCTCTCCTTTCCCTTTTCGCAACCGCGGCCGAACCCCAGACGCGCATCGAGATCGCCCGCGCGGAGTGGGCCGGATTCCAGACCGACCGCATCGCCTTGCGGCTCCAACTGCGGGCCTTCACGAAAGAGCGGACGGTGCTCAGCGGCGTCCGCTTTGAACGGATGTCGATTGGCGGCGTGCCGTTCTACTTGGCTCCTCCGCCCGGCCCGATCCTGCTCCCCGCCGGAGAGTGGGTAGAGTTGCCTGCGCTCCCCCTGACCATACTTCTCCGGGATGTGCACGCGATGGCGGCGATGCGGCGAATGGTGGAAAGTGGCGTGGTCACCGTCAAAGGGACCGCGCGGTTCGACATCGAACTGCCCCTGCTGGCCCGCATCCTGCTGCTCTCGTGGACGGCCAGTGTGGCCTATCCCATCGACCGGCAGACCGCGTTTCCAGTGCCGGCCCGCGGCGCGGTGCTGGCGCTACTCGATACGATTCCGAACTGGCCGAGCTTGCGTCAACCTCAGGGTTGGGAACGTTCCGTGATGCCGATTGAACACCGCTATGACCTGGTCCGGCGCAATGGCCAAGTGACGCAAGTCGTCGAGCATTTCCTGGGCTTCTTGATCGCGCCGCAACGAATGCTGACCCTCGGCGAAAGCGCCGAGCCCTGGCTCTACGACCCGGCCATCGCCGCCGCCACCGCGATGGGCGATATCGAGATTCGAGGAAGCCGCCTGACCACCGGTGGAGCGCCGCTTCGCCTGCTTGCAAAAGAGATCGTGATGGAAGCCGTATTCGTGCCACTGGGGGAAGGGGGGAATGTCCGCGCGCAGGTGGCGAGGCGGGCGTCCCCGAAGAATATGGCCCTGTTCGAACTGTCGAATCCTTCCCCCGCGCCGGTGCTGGCAACGAGTCCGTCGACCGACGGCGGCAGGGCCACGATTGCCCGGCTGGATGGTAGTTTGATCGAAGTAACCATCCGCTGGCTCGACGGCCGCTGGTGGTTCAGCGACCCAGTGGATAGCAGCGCGATCGGCTCGCCGGTGATGACCGCGGCGGGAGTGGTGGGCATCGTGCAGGACGAACGTTCCGCCGGTCGAATTCCAGAGAAACTTGCGCAAGTTCGCTAGCGGGCCGCGCTACCTATACCAGAGAGGAAACAACGAAATGAACACCACACGCCGCACATTCCTGAGCTTTGCCGCCGCCGCCGTGGCGCAGGCCGCCGAACCCCAAGTCACCGTGCCGGGCTACAACACGCTGAGTGATGCCGAAGAAATCGCGCTGGGGCGCCAACTCGCCACCGCGACCGAAAAGGAGATGCCGATTCTTCAAATTGGCGCGCTCGACAGCTACATGGACTGGCTGGTCGCCGAGTTGGGCCGTCGCAGCCGACGCCCCAATTTGCGCTACCGAGTGAAGGTAGTCAATACGGTGGACGTCAACGCGGTTTCGCTGCCGGGGGGCTACATGTACGTCTTCCGGGGATTGCTCGAGACGGTACAGAGCGAAAACGAGTTAGTGGGAGTGCTAGGGCACGAAATCGGGCACGTGGTGGGCAGGCACTCGGTGAACCAGTTACTGCTGAACTTCAAGGCCCGTCAGTTATACGAGATTGTGCGGAAGAACCTGGAACTGCAGAACTCGGTGGTACAGCAGGTGATTGAACGGCTGGGCGGCGCGGCGGTGGTGCTGGCCAACCTTCGCTATGGCCGGGAGCAGGAGTTCGAAGCCGACCTGTTTGGCTTCTACAACGTGATCCGCGCCGGGTGGGACTCGGACGGAATGGCGACTTACTTCCGAAGGACAGACCTATCGAAGCGGGGCGAAGAGAACTGGTTGGACGAGGTGCTGGCAACGCACCCCAGCTCGCAAGAGCGAGCCCAGCGGCTACGCGCCGAGGCGGCCCAGTTGCGCATGCCTACCGGTCTGCGGACGAACAGCGTTAGCTTCCAGGCGATGAAGTTAGGCTTGCGTCTGCTGCCTGCTCCGGTGCGACCGCGGACCAAACGGTAGGTGATGCCATGAGATTCAGCCT
>JANODS010000116.1:0-1220 GCA_031412835.1 Acidobacteriota bacterium
GCAAGGCGGCCGGGTCCGCCGCGCTAATCAGATTCTCCGGTCAGCAATGGCCGGAGTGGATTGAAACGACTTATAGACCGAAACCCGCATTTTCTCTAGCGGATTCTCCGGTCAGCAATGGCAGGAGTGGATTGAAACCCCCCGGTGGAGCTGGCAAGGTTCGATATTCAGTTGATTCTCCGGTCAGCAATGGCCGGAGTGGATTGAAACCTCGCGGTGGTATCGCTGGTTTTGCTGATTGTGGTTGGGGAAGTGAACACAGTGATCGAGATTACGGACGAAATTGGAGCCGTGTTGGCAGGGCAGGCGGGTGGAGTTTCGCGTGCCGCGGTGGAAGCGTTTGCCATAAAATCCACTGCTCGGGCATGCTTCCTGTCGGATCATGCGGCGACGCCTGCCGTGTTTCCGGGCCAGTCCCTCCATGGGGAAAATCTCCCTCGCCAGGAGTGAGCCGCCGCTCGGCCCGGTATTTCGGCCCACGGATACCGTTAAGGCAGGGAGAAGTAGTTGACGCCGGACACAGGTTCATTCGCGTCGGCTACGATTCGCTCGTACGGACTCAGCTTTCCCCATTTCGGAAACTTCGATGCGGTCGCTGTTTTGACCCGCGCTAACCCCATCTACGCAGTGTCTAAAATGCGATCTAATGGCCTAAAAATTGCATGTCAAATTGCGACGTGCGAACGTTAACAAATTACTGGAGGGATCGACCTATATGAATGTGATTCTGATTGTGCTTGTTTTGTTGATGCTTTTGGGCGGCGGCGGCGGCTACTACTATGGAGGTCCGGCAGTGGGTGGCGGAATTGGCGGTCTTCTGCTCGTCGTTCTTGTCGTATGGCTTCTAATGGGCAAACGGGTTTAGCGAGATGACGATGCGAAAAAGCAAATCACCTCAGAAAAAATCCGGCGGCGAGGACCTTTTGCGGCGAGCCGCGAGAGTGATTGGCTCCGCGTTAGGAACCGTTGCGTCACAGCTGGAATCCCCGCACCGTCATTTGAACCACCAACGGCCGTTATCAAAGGGAAGAATAGCTCATTGAAGAAATCCGCTGGTAATTCAAAGGCGACCAAAACCGAGACGGCTCCGGCATCGGGAAAGCAAAAGAGCCCCCGAAAACTTACGAAGAGTTAGAGGACGAACGCCGGAAACGGATCCAAGCCCGGAGCGAAAGCGAACAACGGACGAATTCGCCACTGTGCATTGAGCAGATTCAGCA
>JANODS010000117.1:0-2767 GCA_031412835.1 Acidobacteriota bacterium
ACGCCGGTGCCGCCGTCGCGGTGGTACATCCAAATCTCGGCCGTGCGGGAGGTCGGGGTGATGCGGGAGACGGCGAGGAACTGGCCGTCCGGGGACCAGGCGGGGGAGACGAACGTGGCGGTCGCGTCCTTTGTGAGCTGCTTGAGGTTGGAGCCGTTGGCGTCGGCGATCCAGAGGTTTTCCGAGCCGTCGCGATCAGAGAGGAACGCGATGGTTTTCCCGTCCGGGGAGAAGGTGGGTTGGGTCTCCATGCCGAGGCCGCCGATGAGCAGTCTGGCTTCGCCGCCGGAGAAGGGAAGCGCGTAGAGATCGCCGAGGAGTTCGAAGACGATGGACTTATCGAGGGGCGAAACGTCGAGGGCTAGCCAGGTAGCCTCGTCGGTTTGGAAGTTGAGTTTACGGGTGGGTTGGAGGGGAAGGGTTTTTGCCGCTTCGGGTTTTGGGGGATCTGTTTGGGCTAGGAGGGAAGAGCAGAGGAGGAGGATTGCGGCGAGACGACACATGAAATCAGGGTACACGAAAGAGGCCCGCCGAACCCTGAAAGGGCCCGGCGGGCGTGCTGGTTTAGTTTTCGAGGAAGCCTTTGGGCGGCGTTCCACCATTGCGGCCGACTGCGGGGATTTCGAGGAGTTCGTCGCGGGCCGTGCCGTCGTTGTCGACGTCGAGGCGAGTACCCTGCATTTTGTGTCCGTTCGGAACGAACAATTGGGGATGGTCGAAGGGGGCGCTTTGCCGGACGACTCGGAGGTCAGTGAGGGGCCGACTGAGAAAGGCCGTCAGGTCGTCGATTTCGGCCTCGGTCAGGTTGAGCTTGCCGATTTCGAAATCGATGTTGGGCGCATTCTGATCGCGGAAGTCGCCGCCCCGATTGTAGAATTCGACGGCTTGACGGATGGTCCTTTGGCCGCCGTTGTGGAAATACGGAGCGGTGAGTTCGAGGTTTCGGAGCGAGGGGACTTTGAAGGTTCCGTGGGTGACGACCCGTTCTCCGATGGCGATGGGCGGATTGGCGATGTTCGGGATCGCGTAATTGAAAAGCTCCTGGCTGGGGATCTGGCTACGCGGAGTGGTCAGCAACTTGATGAAGGTGAGGGGGTTGCCGAAGGAGTCATTGTTGCCGCCGCCGAGATCTTCCGCGGTGGGCCGGACGCCGAGGTTGTAAAGGCCTTGATCGTAGGCGACGACTTCGCAGTCGCCATTGAACATGCGCTCGACGATTTCGGCGGGCTGTTTGACGCCGTTGACGACGGCGCCGAAAAGGATGCGGACGGAGTTGTCGGTCATCTCCGCGCCGGCATGGCAGGCGGAGCAAGCGGCATCACCGGTGAAGATTTCGAGGCCGCGGCGTTCCTTGGCCGTCAGGGCGTTGGGGTTGCCTTCGAAGAAGCGGTCGATTGGAGCATCGTCCGAGATGAGGGTCATTTCGTAGAGTTGGATGGAGAGCCCAAAGAAGAGGGCGAAATTGTATTCGAGCATCGTGTATTCGTTGCTGAGGAGAGCCCGATTCGGGCGGGGCACGAACGATAGAGCTCCGCTTTGGTCGACGACGACCATGAGGTTGGATTGCCACCAGACAGGCTGGAAGGCGGCCTCGATCATGGCGCGATAGGTAGTGTTCAAGCCGCGAGAGCCGTCGGCGAGCGGGCCCAGGACGCTGTCATCCTCGGCGACGCGTTGCTGGCGTAGGGGTTGCGCGGTGCTGAGGCGCTTGCCAACGTCTTGGAAGGTCCGCCCGATGGAACCCATTTCCCGGTCACTGAGGGGAGGGGCGACGGCTTGGGAGGCGAGGGCCGCGTTATCGATGCGGACGAGGACCGGCTGGAGGCTGTTCAGCCCGTTGGCGCGGAGAACCTTGCTGTTCGGATCGCCAGCGCCCTCGGCGTTGACCCCGTTGAACAGGTTGCGGGCGCGGACGTCCCAGAACATCCGGCGGCTGTAGGCGGCGTTGATCACAGTGGGGGTGTTGCGTGGTTCGGCGCGTCGGGTATTGACGCCATTGAGGTGAAACACCGGGTCGGCGAGCGGCATGGTGCGATCTTTACTGGCACCGGATTCGACGCCGAGGAAGCGGCTCAGCTTGACGCCTTGGGAGGAGACGACATCGTTGACGCTCTTGAGTACGGTGGAGCGGCGATTGGTCGAGTCGGACAACTTGTGAAGAGGGAAATCAGCGGGTTTCAGCTGGTAGTTTGGCCCGCCGAGTTGGATTGTGGTGTCGGGATTATCGACGCCGCCAGGGTTGGTTTGATTGATGGAACGGGGGTCAGCCCCGCCGCGAAAGTGGCAGGAGGCACAGGACTGAATTCCGTCGCTGCCGACCTGCATGTCCCAGAAAAAGGCCTTGCCGAGGGCGATTGCGGCTTGGCGGTTGCGAACGTACGTGTTGAGATTGGTGGGTTCAGGAACGGGAATCTGTTTGAGGCTTCCCGGGCCAGGGTTGTTGTCTGGAAAGAGGGTGGCGGCATTCGCGCAGGTACCTTCGCGCAACTGCGCGGCGGCGGGTGCGGTGGATGTGGCGATGATAGCGGTCGTGAGGGCGAGGGCAACGGCTCTGCGCCAAAGTTCATCTTTGAGGATCATTGCATCTCCTGGGTGTCGTGGGCGTAGGAATCGAATACGCCACGGACAACAATAAGGGTTCAATGCGAATCCATGGTTTAACTTGGGCGATTATTAGATGAATATTCAGCGTCTTGCGAGATGGGTTGGATTTGCGGGCGGGAGGGGGACAAGGGCAGTGGGGGGAGCCAGCGGCGGAGGGCTTGGT
>JANODS010000118.1:0-8045 GCA_031412835.1 Acidobacteriota bacterium
CCGCGAGCACCGCGCGCCGTATCGCGCAAAACTCCGCCACAACTGAAGGTGGATATTCTGGCTCAAGTCGCGCCGTTTATCCGGGTCCAACTCGTATGCCATCGCCAATCGAGCCAACGCCGCCCCGTACTTCTCCACCGCATCCCGGTACAATTCGTCTTGAATCGATTCTGTTCCTCCCACACGCAAGGTAGTCGCTCGAAACAGAAACTTCTAACACTCCACGGCGCGAATGTTCAATCCACGAACACCAATTGCCCAAACCGCTTCGGGTTATGCGGATTCGGCTTCGCCATCTCCGAATCCGACCATTGGCTCAACCGCCGCGCCGGCTCCGTCCCATCCCACCGATTCAAATTCGCCGTCCAAATGTCTCCCCGCGCTGGTGCCTTCCCCGTCCCCAACCCCTCAAAATCCGCCCACGAAATCGCCAACTCCAACGACCAACCCTTCCCCGTCCGCTGCGTCTTCACCTGCACGTCCGTAAAGTCCATCCGCTTCAACAAAAACTCGGGAAACTCGTAGAAGTAGTCGTACAAAACCCCGCGAGCATTCATCTCCAACCCGAAATAATTCGATTGCGAAGGCTTCGGGTTAATGAACAACTCGACGGCATCGTCCCGGTAAGTCGGATCATCCCGCTTCTCAAACTGTGCCGTTATATCGCTGTCCTCACATACGTACGAAACGTACAAATACTTGTCATCCCGCACCATCCGCGCCACCGTCTTCTGCTTGGCACCCTTCTGAAACTCCCACGGAAACAGGAACTCAATTGCCCCCGCCGACTGCCAAGCCGCCTCGTCCACGCGGCCATCCACCACCACCGGCCCCGTCGCCCGCTTCACCTCATAGCGAGGCACCTGCCCCCACACCGCCGCCACCACCATCACCAGTCCGCAAAGCGTTCGCATCAATTCACCGCCACCGTAACATTCGGCCGACTCACCGCGCTACCCACGGTCACGATCACCGGCAACTCCCCGCTCTGCACGCTCAGCGGCACCCGGACGTTGACCTGCATCACCCCCGCCACCAAACCCGGCGCTCCCGCCGCGTACTCAATCAGCGCATCCACCCCGCCGATACTCACATTCACCGGCAGCTTCGGCCGCGGCGCTCCCGCCCCGTTCGGTCGGCCATCCACGCCCGTCGGATTCGTCGCCCCCTCCCCTGTCACATACAACACCACCACGCTCCCTTTGTCCGCCTGATTGCGAATACTATTCAACGACCCATTCTGATTCAAAATCGCCCCCTGCCCCCGACCCGACGAATCCGCCGTAAATAGCGCCGGTGCCGCCGCAATCACCGGCAACGCAATCGTGTTCGAACGCCGCCCCTCAAACTCCACCTGCACCTGCGTCGTCGCCTTCCCTTCAATCGAATACGGCACCACCACCGACAACTGGCCCGCGCTCGTGTAGATGATCGGCCCTGGAACGTCGTCAAACAACACCCGCGTCCCCGCCACCGAACTCGCCACAAAACCCGCCCCGTCCAAACGCGCCCCCGCCAACTGCGCCGGGCCCATGTCTTTTCCAAAGAACGTTACGATCTGCCCCGGCGACACTCCGCCCTGGTCGGTCGCCGAACGGAAGTTAGCCGCGTTCGCCACCCCCGCAATCGAAATCTCCGGGGCCGGTGGCCCCGTCGGCGGCTGCAAAGTTATCGTCGCCGTCGCCACCCGCTGAGAATCCACCACACTCGCCACTCGCAGTGTAACCGTGCTCGGTGCAACGATGTTGCCCGGAGCCGTATACAAACCTGTACTTGAAACCGTACCGGACTGCGGCGAGATACTCCACGTCACCGCCGTGTTCGGCGAACCTTGCACCGTCGCCGTAAACTGCTGCGTCTGGTTCGGCGTCAACGTCACGCTCGCCGGGCTCACCGATACCTGAACCCGTTGTATCAACGTAATCGAGGCCTCGCCAATTTTTGTCCCGTCCGCCACCGAAATCGCCGACGCCGTCACCGTCTGCGTGCCCGAAAAACTCGCCGGTGCCGTATACTGCCCCGTCGTCGAAATCGAACCCAAAGACGGAAAAATCGACCAGCGCACCGCCGTGTTCGCCGTATTGGTGACATCGGCCGAAAACTGCTGACTCTCTCCCGCGCCCAGCGACGCCGCAACCGGCGAAACCCTCACGGTGATCTCGGCATACCGCACCACGAAGCCATCCGAAGCCCCGTTCAATTTCGCCGCCAACACCCCTGCCGTCGTCGGCAAGTTCGTCGATTCCGTCGACCCCGCCCCCCAAATCCGGCCCCCGTTATCAATGGCGATTCCGTTCAACGAATCGTTCCCCGTCCCGCCCACGTGCGTCGAAAAGGCGGCCAGCGTCCCACCAAAATTCAACTTGGTCAGGAACCCATCAAAATTCCCCGCGAGCGGCCTGGAAGGCAGCGGACCATCGTCCCGGAACGGGAAATTCGCCGAATTCGTCTGCCCCGCCACATAGACTTCTCCCAGCCGATTCACCGCAATCGAAAGCCCAATGTCCTCGGCGTCGCCGCCCAGGTAAGTGCTATAGAACAGGCCCGATCCCTGCGGGTTCATCTTCGCCACAAACGCGTCCGGCGTTAGAGCCGCCGTTCGCTGATAGGCGTTAAAAGTCACCGGCACCTCAACCGAAAAAGTCTGCCCCGTGATGTACGCATTGCCCAGCGTGTCCACCGCCACCGCCATCGCCATCTCCTGCGCCTCTCCCCCAAAATACGTCGAATAGGCGAGCCCGCTCCCATCCGGTCGGACCTTCACCAAAAAAGCATCCGAGCCCCCCCGCCGGGCCACCTGCAGCGATCCCTCCGTCGTCGGGAAATTGTCCGACCGCGATTCGCCTACCGCATACGCCGCCCCCGCCGCGTCCACCGCAATCCCGTTGCCTTGGTCCAGCGCAAATCCTCCCAGCAACAAGGAATACTCCACCGCCGAACCCGCCGCGTTCAGCTTCGTCACAAACGCGTCGCCCCCGCCCCGCGGCGGCAAGTTCTCTCGGTTCGTATTCACAAAATCCGTCGAATCGGTCCGCCCCGTCACATACACGGCACCCGTTCCGTCAATCGCCAATCCCCTCACCACATCGCTCTGCGCCCCACCCAAGTATGTGGACCAATCCAACTTGCTGCCGTTGCCATTCAACCGAAACACCACCCCGTCCGTCACCGCGCTTCCCCCCGCCAAAACCCGTTGCACCGCGGTGTCGGAAACTGGGAAATTCGTCGAAGCCGTCGAGCCCGCCCCATACACATTCCCCTGCCCATCCACCGCAATCGCCAATCCCAAATCCACGCTCGATCCGCCCAAGTAGGTCGCCCAAACCAGCGCCGATCCTGTCGCGTTCAATTTGGCAACGACAATATCTTGCGATCCAAACGTCTGCCCCCGCGTCGTCCCCGGATAGTCCGGCGAAGTTGAGGAGCCAATGATGTACGCGCTCCCCTGCGCATCCACCGCAATCGCCCGCGCGTCGTCCACCTGAGCGCCGCCCAGGTAGGTCGCATAACTCAGTACCGGATCAATCACCAGTGGCTCCCCCCGGTCGTACTCTCCCACCGAAAATCCATACCGATCCGGCCCGCGCGACACAAACGAAACCGCCACGGCCCGCGTCCCCTGCCAAGCCACCGGCCGCTTCCAGGCCAGCCCGTTCGCCATCCGCAACTCCCCCGCCGCCGTCAACTCCGCCCCCGGCAAAGCGAATCCAATCCGCGCCGGATCGGCGTGCGCACGCAACTCGAAGTCAAACTCCAACGCCCCCGCCCGGCTGTGATAGAGCAGGTCAATGCCCGGATACAACTCGGCCGCCCGCGTCGTCTCCCACACCGGCAAATCCCGACGCCAAGCCCGCGAGTCGTTTCCGCGCAAGTCGTTGACCACCGCGGCACTTCTCGTCTCTCCCACCAACACGGCCTGCCGCCGTACCCCCACCCATTCCAAGGTGCTCGCCGCCTGTGGCGTCACAAAATGCATCTCGCGCGCCGAAACTTGAAGAGCGAACCCCCGGCCCCGAACGACGAATCGCCCCGCCTCGCGGTCGGGTTCCATCAGCGCCGGCCAAGGCCGAGCCAGCGCCGGTGCCGCTCCGAGCCCGAGCAAAGTCAAAAGAACGGTAAGGGTGAAACGCAAGCCGATGGTCTTCATCTTCGCTCTCCAGTATACTTTTCTACTCCGATATGCAACGTCGCAACTTTCTCACAGCAACCCTGGGCGCCACCGGCGCCGCCCTCGCTCAAAAGCGGGATTGGTCCCAACCGGCTCGGTACCCCGACCCTGACATCGTCTCTCTCGACAAACGATTTGACAAGTACAAGCTCGGAAATACGCCCATTCGACGCCTTTATACCGGCTGTCTCTGGGCCGAAGGCCCCGCCTGGAATGGCGTCGGACGCTATCTCCTGTGGAGCGATATCCCCAACAACGTCCAAATGCGATGGCTCGAAGAAAATGGCGCCGTCTCCACTTTCCGTCAACCCGTTGGCTACTCCAATGGCAATACCTTCGATTACGAAGGCCGCCAAATCTCCTGCGAACACGGCAACCGCCGCGTCACCCGCTACGAATACAACGGCACCGTCACCGTCCTCGCTGACAAGTACAACGGCAAAATCCTCAACGCCCCCAACGACGCCGTCGTCCATCCCACCGACGGCAGCATCTGGTTCACCGACCCCGGCTACGGCAGCCTCATGCACTACGAAGGCAACAAAGGCGAACTCCTACTCAAGGAAGCGGTCTACCGCATCGACGGCAAAACCGGGCAAGTGACCATGCTCACCGACGAAATCTTCAAGCCCAACGGCCTCTGCTTCTCACCCGATTACAAGAAGCTCTACGTCGCCGACACCGGAGCCACCCACTACCCCCAAGCCCCCCGCGTCATCAAGGTTTGGGACATCGTCGATGGCAAACGCCTCGCCAACGGCCGCGTCTTCTGCGCGATGAAAATCGACGGCCTCGGCGATGGCCTCGCCGATGGCATCCGCTGCGACACCGACGGCAACATCTGGTCCAGCGCCGGCTGGGTTGGCGACGGCTACGACGGCGTTCACATCTTCGCTCCAGACGGCCAGCGCATCGGCCAAATCAAGCTCCCGGAGATCTGTTCGAACCTCTGCTTCGGCGGGGCCAAGCGCAACAAGCTCTTCATGACCGGCAGTCAAAGCCTATACATGATGTACGTCGAAGCGCAAGGAGCCCACATCAGCTAAGTCCGGTAGGTGACCGTCTCAAGGAACAAGCCGCTGGCCGGTGCGGTCCATGCCGCCACATCGAGTTCCTTACCCCCTTGGCCTTGCAGCAGCCCTTCAAACTGCTGCAAGGTCACATCACCCATTCCCACTTTCACGAGCACCCCCACCACCCTTCGAACCATTCGCCACAAGAAGTGCGAGGCTTCCAGGCGGATCAGGATCATGTGGTCCTCCACCGCGATCTCGGCCGTCTCCACCACCACGATCGTCGATTCGTTCGGACGAGAAGGATCCTTGGCCGCAAAGCGAACAAAGTCGTGTCGACCCGGCAGCAGCAGTGCCGCCGCCTCCATCGCCGCGACATCGAGCGGCTCCTTGATCCACCACACGTGGCGCTTCGTAAACGCCGACTTCCGCGTCGCAATCTGGTAAATGTAAGACCGCGCGATCGCATCATGCCGGGCGTGAAACTTCGGCGAAGCCTCCTCCACCCGCAGGATCGAGACATCCGAGGGCAGCCGGTCATTCCATTCCCGCCGCAATTTTTCAACCGGAAAAAAGGGTGTCCGCCGGTCGCTTCGCGGCAACCGCACATGCATCACCTGCGCCAGCGCATGAACCCCCGCGTCAGTCCGGCCCGCCCCCATCAACTCAAGGGGCACACCGCCAAACGTAGGCTCGATCGCCTCACGCAAAACACCCAACACGGACCGAGCGTTAATCTGCTCCTGCCAACCGTGATAGCGAGTGCCGTCATACTCCAACGTTATCTTCCAAGTATTCATCCAGATGTGACCAACTCTTGATGATACGGCTTTGCACGCCCCCCACGGCTAAACCCCTGCAACATCCCCTGTCCAATCCGATCCAACGCCAACACCTCGCACGCCGCCTCGGCCTCCACCGCCGCGTGCGGCATCCCATACACCACACAACTCCCCTCGTCCTGAGCGATCGTCCACGATCCGCCGTCCCGCATCTGCCTCAATCCCGCCGCGCCGTCCGAACCCATCCCCGTCAAAATCACTCCCAACGCGCTTGCCCCTGCCGCCGCGGCCACCGATCGAAACAAAACATCCACCGCCGGCCGCTGATAGTGCACCGCCGGACCCTTCCGCAACCGGACCCGATACTCCATCCCCTGTCTCGTCAACACCAAATGCAAACCACCCGGCGCAATCAAAACCAGACCATCCACCACCAAGTCTCCGTCTTCAGCCTCTTTCACCTGCTGCGGACAACATTGGTTCAGCCGATCCGCAAAACTACGCGAAAACACCGGCGGAATATGCTGCACCACAACCATCCCGGGGATGTCCGCCGGGAGCTGCAACAAAAGGCGCTCCACCGCCTGCGTTCCCCCGGTCGAAGCTCCCACCGCAAAAATCCGCGTGCTCGGACGCCCCGCCCCAAGCTTCGTCCCAATCGCCGCTCCCGCTCCCGCAGGCACCGGCATCGCCCCCCGATACCGCGCCCCAGCCGCGCCCAAAACCTTCAACAATAACTGCTGCCGAAACTCGGGAATCTCCCGCGCCCCCGCCGGCTTCACAAGCGCCTCCACCGCTCCCAGCCGCAGGGCCTCTACCACCGCCTGCGACCCGCTCTGACATAACGTACTCACCACAATCACCGGCATCGGCAACTTGGCCATCAACTTCCCGAGAAACGTAATGCCATCCATCTTCGGCATCTCGATGTCCAAAGTCAGCACATCCGGACGCAGGGCCACAATCAAATCACGCGCCTCATAGGGATCCGCCGCCGTCCCCACCACGTCAATCTGCGGATTACTGGACAGCGTCTCGCTCAGCAACCGCCGCATATTCTGCGAGTCATCCACCACCAGTACCCGAATTCGTTTGTTCACCATGCGCTTTTATTCCTTCCCTACCGCGCGGCCCCCATTCCGATCAGAGGCCGCTACCAACCCCGCGACTAAGCCGCCGGGTTCAATCGATCCCAGCTCAGGGCTAGAACCATCTTGCCGTTGTCCAGTTCCAAGGAACGATGCAAAGTCGCCACTTGCGAAGGCAACTCCGCCGCCGCCGCCAGAATCTCCGGCTTCGACAAATCAAATAGCTCCTCCGACTCGTGCTTGCTCAAAAACGAACCGCAAACCATGTTGCCCAACTCGTTCACCACATCGTTCATCTGCTCCTCACTCGGAACCTCGCCCATCGGCAGCCCCAGAAAGTTAGCCGTCAGAGCCTCAGCCGTCTCCCGGGGCATGCTCATATGTAGCATCCCGGAACTCGCTCCCTGAAACTCCACTTTCACCGTCACCGGCTTGTCCGGCGGATCGGCAACCACGTTGCCATTCATGACGTCGGTAAAAAACATCATCCCCAGCACTTCGCTGGCGGCATCCACTAAGTCCACATCAGCACAACGCGGCAGCATAGTCCCTCCCAAGAATCTGTTCAACTTTCAACCGGATCATCTCCGGCGCGCATGGCTTACTGATGTAACCCCGCGCTCCCAACTCCCGCAACCGCAGTACCCGCGTCTTCGTCGCGTCGGTGGAAATCACCAACACGGGAACTTCACGCAGACGCTCCTCCAGTTGGAGCTGGGTCACAAACTCTTCGCCGTTCATGACCGGCATGTTGATATCCGTAAACACTAAGTCAATCCCGGCCCCTTGCAAGTGCTCCCGCTCCAAAACCGCGATACCTTCCTTGCCATCGCCAGCCTCGAACACCGCACTCAAGGCCAGACCAGACATCTGGAGTGTTCGCCGGATGTAGAGCCGCATAGCCGGCGCGTCATCGACAATTAATACTCGTAGTGCCATATCCAGTTTCCCTCTTACTTTTCTTCATCGGTTGAATTCGTAGTTTCATTAAAGT
>JANODS010000119.1:0-4094 GCA_031412835.1 Acidobacteriota bacterium
GGGGGCGGAGCTATCGGCACCGGCGGCGGTGCTGTACGAGGAGTTCGACAAACAGAACGCGGGGGATGCGTTGGGAAGCGTGTCGTCGCGACCGGATTTTGTGGGCATCATCTATCCAGGGCCGACGCCGTTTGCGCGGAACCGGACGGCTCCGCCGATTCCGAAGACCGTACCGCCGGCGTTTTTGGCGACGGGCGGGTCTGGCGATCGGGGCCACGCGATTTGGGCGGTGGAGTATTTCAGCGCGATGCTGGCGATTGGGGTGCCGAATATTGAGATGCATGTTTACGGGAATGGAAGGCATCCGGGGGATGCGCTGGAGGGAGGGGCGAGGATGACGGGCGGGCTGACGGATCGGAACGGGATCCCGATGGGGACTTGGCAGCTTCGGTTTGTGGATTGGTTTCGGGATTTGGGATTTATGGGGAAGCCGGGGGTGGAGACGAAGGCGGCGCGGGATTCGGCGGAGTTTGTTAAAAATCCGCCGCGTACGGGGCCGAGACCGGGGGCGGCGAAGCCGGCTCAGAACTGACGGCTGGAGGATACTGGGTTTATGCTGTTTTCCCGACTTGCCTTGATGATGTTCGTGACCCTGCCGCTGGCGGCGGAGATTGGACTACCGGAGCGGAGTAAGATCGACGAGTTGACGGGGGCGAAGGGAGCGTACACGGCGGACGAGGACGTTTACCGGGTGACGTTTCCACGGACGGACGTGAAGGTGACGGTGGAGGGGCGGCCGATGCATCCGTTCATGGGATTGACGTCGTGGGCGGCGTTTACGCCGGACGCGCACGGGGGGTTGATGGTGATGGGGGACTTGGTTCTATTTGAGGACGAGGTGAATGCGGTGATGTCGGCGGCGCTTGAGGGTGGGTTGGAGGTGACGGCGCTGCATAACCACTTTTTCTTTGAGTCGCCGCGGGTGATGTTTATGCATATCGGGGGGATGGGTACGGCGGAGAAGTTGGCGGGGGCGGTGAGGAAGGCGCTGGATCAGGTGAAGGTTATTCGAGGGGCGAAGGCGCAGCCGGGGGCTCAGTTTGCCGGGGCGGCGGTGCCGGAGGCGAGCTCGATTACGGCGGCGGCGATTGACGCGATTTTGGGTGTGAAGGGGCAAGCGAACGCGGGCATGTACAAGGCTCAGATTGGGCGGAAGGCGCAGATGCACGGCAAGACGGTGGGGAACCAGATGGGGGTGAATACGTGGGCGGCGTTTGCGGGGTCGGACGAGAATGCGTTTGTGGATGGCGACTTTGCGATGACGGAGGGCGAGTTGCAGCCGGTGCTGAAGGCTTTGCGGCAGGCGGGGATCAACATTGTGGCGATTCACAACCATATGACGCATGAGGAGCCGCAGTATGTGTTTCTGCACTATTGGGGAAAGGGCAATGCGGCGACGTTGGCGCGGGGTTTGCGGAAGGCATTGGACACGCAGCAGACGGCGGTGCGGGCGGGGAATGTGGTGTTTATTTGCGAGCACGGGGCGGCAAAGAGCGTGATGGCGGCGGCTTATTTCAACAGGCTGGCGGCCGAGCGGGGATTGGCGGAGCGGGCGATTTCGCGTGGGACAGCGCCGGATGCGGCGTTTGCGGCGGGGGTGTTGGCGGGGCTGAAGGGGGATGGATTGGAGGGGCCGAAGGGGACTCCGCAGCGGGTTGCGGCGGTGGATTTAGAGGGCGCGGGGCGGGTGGTAACGTTTGCGGTGAAGCTGCCGGAGGGGATGGCCGCGGGGAGTTTGATGGGCTGGGACGAGGTGCCTTCGCCGAGCGCGAACTACGGGGTGGCGCGGGACGATATTCGGAAACGGGTGGAGAAATTGGTGGCGGAGTTGGCGGCGCGGCCCTAAGGGCGGGGAAACGATTGCTGGAGGGCGGAGCGGAGGCGGAGGTAGGATTCGGGTCCGGCGTGGGGAGGTAGGGCGGCGTGGAGTTTTTGTAGGGCGGCGGGGTTGGGGGCGAGGCGAAGGTCCTGGACGATGTTGCGGCGGATGAGGTCGCGAACGGTGGCGAGGGAGCCGTCCCAGCCGGGGGTGCGGCTGGCGAGAGCTTCGGCGAGGGCGAGATCGGCGGTGGCGGAGGAGGGGGCGGACAGCGGCGCAACGGGGCCGGGGGAAGGTGGGGGCGCATCGGGGATGACGAACGGCAGGATGCGGATTTCGAGGGGGCGGATGATCCAGGTGCCGATTCTGAGTTGGACTTCGAGGCGAAAGCCGGCGAGTTTGGTGGCGGGCGGGATGGAGAGATCGAGCAGGTAGAGGCTGGTGGTTTGGCCGGGGACCTTTTGGTCGGGGTCGGGCATGGCGTTGAACTCGGGGAGGCGGTGGATCTCTTCGAGGCGGTCGGGGATCCAGGAGTTGGCGACGGGGGAGAAGTGTTGGCGGAAGAGGCGGACGACGCAGGCGTCGACGGGGTTGGGGACGAGATAGAGGAAGAAGCTGGCGCGGGGCGGGGCGGTGATGGCGATGTGGAAAGAAGCGTGGGCGTTGCGGGGAATGGCGGGGGAGAGGATTTCGCGGGGGCGGGGTCCGCGGTCTGGAGGGACGACCTGGCCGAAGGGGTCGATGCGTTGGAATTCAGAGTAGATTTCGACGGAAGGGGGGAGGCGGAGGAGCGGGGCTTGGGCGGCAAGGAAGTGGCGGCGGGAGAGGGGCATGGCGCGACGCTACCTTGAGTTTCGCACGCCCGATATACTGGCACCGATGACCCGACGCTTGGCCGCCTTTTTCCTTTTCGCCACTCTCCCGCTTCCTGCGCAACCGGCCGACCGGCTTGCTCGGCTCCTCAATGACATTCTCATCTTCGACGCTCACATCGATACGCCGCGCTATTTCGCCGACGAGAACTACCGCCTGCGGGACCGCCACTCGTATTACGAGCTGGATATTCCCCGCATGCGCGAGGGCAAGCTGGGGGCCGTGATGTTTGGCCTTTACGCCCAGCCGCAGGACTTCCCGCCGGAGCGTTGGCTGCCTCGCGCGCTCGAAACGCTGGAGGCGCTGCATGCGGAGGTCGAGGCCAACGGGCGGGATATGGAGTTCGCGTATACCGCCGCCGATGTGGAGCGCATTCATAAAACTGGCAAGTTGGCCGCGATGGCGAGTTTGGAAGGCGGGCATCTGATCGCGGACAGCCTCGGCGTTCTGCGGCTTTTTCACCGTTTGGGGATTCGCTATATGACCCTGGCCCACTTCGCTTCCAACAACTTCGCGGACTCGATGACGGGCCAGCCGATCCACACGGGCCTTTCGCCGTTTGGTCGAGAGCTCGTCCGGGAGATGAATCGCCTGGGGATGGTTGTGGACGTGTCGCACATCTCCGATAAGGCCGTGTTGGACGCGGTGGAACACTCGCGGGCTCCGGTGATCGCGTCTCACTCGTCGGCCAAGGCGATTGCGCCGATTATTCGGAACATGCCGGATTCCGTCATCCAGGCCATCGCTAAGCGCGGGGGCGTTATTTGCCTGAACTTTCATGCCGGATACCTCGACAAGGCCGCCTATGATGTCTATTTCCGTAACCGCCCGACGCGGGACGCGGAGATCAAAATCGTCACCGACCAGAAGCCGGTCGACTGGGAGAAGGTTCGGCTGATCCAGCGAAAATATTTCGAAAAGATGCCGAAGGTGGATGTCTCTGTTCTGGTGCGCCATCTGGACCATATTGCGAAGACGGCCGGGGTGGACCATGTGGGCTTGGGCTCCGATTTCGACGGGATTTCCGGGATGGCACCGGTTGGGATGGAGGACGTATCGAAGTACCCGAACATCGTGAAGGGCCTGATCGGCCTTGGCTACTCCGACGTGGACATTCGCAAGATCATGGGTTTGAACTTGCTCCGGGTGCTTCGCCAGAATGAAGAGGTCGCAAAACAAAAATGAACCGCCGCCAGTTTCTCGCGCTTGCCGCGCCGTCGTCCAAAAAACGGATCGCGTGCCTGTCTTCGACCTATCACGTCCGCTCTCACTCGGATAACTTCATCACGCGTTTTCTGGAGGGTTATTGGATCGGAGAGACCCACTACGATGCCCCGTTCGAAGTGGCCTCGCTGTGGATGGATCAGATTCATCCGGCCGACATTGGCCAGCGGCTCGCGGC
>JANODS010000120.1:0-1294 GCA_031412835.1 Acidobacteriota bacterium
AATGACGGCTCGGCCGCCATTGTCGGCACCGCGGATCAGATCCTGTCGCCCGCGACCGTCGATTCCCTTGAAACGGAAATCGTTGGGTCTCATCGGCATTTCCTGATTGCACTCGAAGCGGCGGAAGGTGGCAGGCGCGCCGTTGAGGGTACGGATGGTTGCGTTGCGACCGGATATTTCTACTTCGGCGACATCGTCGACTTCGACTTCGATGGTGCATTTGCCGTCTCCGCCGCCTCCGCGGATTTCAGCGGTACGACGGTCGGTGATGCGTTGGGACCAAGCGCTCGTCAGAGCCAAAGTGAAGAGGAGAAGAGAGAGTTTTGTCATGGTATCCGTTCCTGCGGCGGAGTTCCCCATTATTATACGAGGTCATGCGGCCGGAGGTTGATAGGCTGTCAAGCGTTTCAATAGCCCGGAAACATGGCGATAACCTGGATGCGTTTGAACCCGAGAACCATGTCACGGTAATTTAACGGCGGCGGCGCATCAAACCAAATCCTGACACAGTCGAGATCAACTCCTCACTGAAGCGCCTATAATCTGAAGTTGTTCATGCTGTCTCCTCGTAGATTGCAAGGCTTATTTCTGTCGGTGACGCTCCTGTTCGCGGCGGCGGTGGGCTGGCTCGCGTGGAAACTGATTGAACAGGACCGGGCACTCGCCACACAACGCCGGGTGGAGCAGTTGGAAGCAGCGGCGGACCGGGTGGCAGCCGCATTGTTTCGCCGGTTGACCGAGTTGGAAGAGCTGGCCGCGGGAGGGACACTTCCGGAAGGGGCCGTGCGGTTGCGAAATACCGCGGCGGGTTTGGAGGTGACCCCGCCGAATAACTTGCTGTACTACCCGGTGGTTCCCGAAGCGCCCATTATTGCCGCGAGCTTGTTCGGGCAAAGTGAAGATTTGGAGTTCCGGCACAACAGTCCGTTGCGGGCAGTCGAAACGTTGCGCGGACTGTCTGGTGCGGGCGATCCGAATGTACGCGCGGTCGCCCTGGCGCGGATGGGGCGCAACTTGCGCAAAGCCGGTCGAGAGGCTGAGGCGCTGGACGCCTATGAGCGGCTGTTGGGAATGAAGTATGCGATTGTGGATGGTTTGCCCGCGGAACTCGTGGGGATGGAGGCGCGGTGCGCATTGTTGGAAAAGTCGGGACGGCAACGGGAGTTGCAGCATGAGGCCACAAGAACGGGGCAGCGGCTGCTAAGTGGGGAATGGCGTTTGACGCATTCAGCATGGGAGAGCCAGCGGGAACAGGTGGAGCGTTGGGTGGGTAAGCTGGAAGTGGATGCCGAGC
>JANODS010000121.1:0-1938 GCA_031412835.1 Acidobacteriota bacterium
TAGATCGCGGCGATTACGGCGCTCGCGCGGTTCCTCTATCGAGGGTGGCGAAACGTCGAATTTCGGTTGCGCGCCAAGGGGGGGATGCGTGCGGCGGGGCCCTGTGCCTATGCGCTTTTGATAGGCTGTTTTGGAAATGGAAAATGAAGATTCCGTCCCTTTGCGGTGGCACCTGTTTTGGCGCGTCGCGTTTCGATTTTGGTTTTTGTACTTTGTGGGCAAGCTATTTCCTATCTCCGGGCCGGTGGTCTCGTGGGTGGCCGGAGAGGTCTTTCACGCTCAGCTTCCGCTGGTCGTATCGACTACCGGGAGTGGCGATAAGACGTACGATTGGGTAAGCGCTTTCTGTGTTTTGTGCTTGGCGGTGGCCGGAACTTTGCTTTGGTCGGTTCTTGACCGTCGTCGGCCGAATTATCTGGTGTTGCAACGATGGCTCAACCTGCTGTTGCGCTTTTCGCTTGGCACCATCATGCTGGGCTACGGATTTAGCAAGGTTGTGCCTTTGCAGATGCCGTTTCCCTCGCTCACCCGTTTATTGCAGCCCTATGGGGAGTTCTCGCCGATGGGGGTGCTTTGGTCGTCGATCGGGGCGTCACCGGGCTACGAGATGTTTACGGGCTGGGTGGAGGTGATGGCGGGGATTCTCGTGCTGCTGCCGTTCACCGCGCGCTTCGGGGCGTTGCTATGCTTGGCGGTCGCGACGCAGATTTTTGTTTTGAACATGACTTACGATGTTCCGGTGAAGCTGGGTGCGTTCCAACTTATTTTGCGTTCGTTGGTTCTGCTGGCTCCGGATCTACCTCGGATGGTCCGATTTTTCTTTTCGAAGGGGCCCGTTGAGGCGGCACCGAGCGCGGAACTGTTTGTTTCGCCGGGGAAAAACAAGATTGCCCTCGCCGTTCAGATCGTGTTGACGCTTGGGTTTATCGGCATGGGGGCTTGGCAAGCAAAGTCGGGGTGGAACACATACGGAGGTGGCGCGCCGAAGCCGGAGCTTTACGGGATTTGGAACGTCGAGCGATTTGTGGAGGACGACAAAGTCCGCGAGCCGATGCTGACGGATAGTACGTATTTAAGGCGGATCGTTTTCGATGCGCAATCGAGGGCGGCGATACAGTGGCCCGATGGATCGTTCGCCGGCTTCTCGGCGGAATTTGATCCTAAGGGACAGACGGTGACTTTCACGAAGTTCGGCGACAAGAGCTGGAAAGCCCCCTTCCGTTCCATTCGGCCGACACCTGACGAACTGGTGCTGGACGGTGTGATGCACGGGCGTAAGTGGCACATTGAGGCCAAGTTATTCGACCTCAAGCGATTTCCACTTGTTAATCGTGGATTTCGCTGGGTACAGGAGTATCCATTCAATCGATAGCGCTTGTACCCACGCTGAATCGAGGGGATTACTTCACGGCGACGACGAGTTGTTGCGGGGACTGGGGGACGTCGAGTTTTTCGATGTTGGAGAAGCCGGCGGCGGTGAGCATTTGTTGGTACTCGGTGAGGGTGAAGGCGTCGCCGGAGGGGGTGTTGGCGAGCATCATCATGGCGAACGAAGCGGGGGCGGGGGGCGAGATGCGGTCCTCATTTGGCACCATTTCGAGGATCAGCATTTTGCCGCCGTCGGCGAGGGCCGCGTGGAAGCGGCGCATCAGAGTCTCACAGGTCGGCATGTCGAAGTGGTGGTAGAGATTGGTTACCAGGATGACATCGTAGCCCTCGCCAAGAGCTACCGTGAAGGCGCTGCCGGGGAGGAATTCGTACTGTGAGGCGAGACCGGCGGCGGTGACCTTTGCGCGGGTGACAGCAAGGACCGTGGCAAAATCCTGGGCCACGACTTTGGTGGTCGCGTTGTGGCGGGCAAAGGCCATGCCAAAGAGTCCGTGGCTGGCGGCAACGTCGAGCACCTTGGCGGGCGCAGAGGGTTGGCTGGCGATTTCG
>JANODS010000122.1:0-9617 GCA_031412835.1 Acidobacteriota bacterium
CACCTTGTAGGGCCCGAACTTATCCGGCACTAATAGACCGCCTTCTTTCCCATCACCGCCGTCTGGATCCGATAAAGCCCCGTCCTCGCCGTCATGTACAGCGTCTTGCCGTCGCCGCCCCAGCCCACGTTCGCCGGCACCTCCGCCGGCTTGATCGTCCCCAAATGCTTACCCTCCGGCGAAAACACCCATACGCCGCCCGGGCCCGTCGCCCACACATTGCCGTTGCTATCCACCTTCAAGCCGTCCGGCAACCCTTCCGCCTTCTCCGCCGTCACGTCCGCAAACACCCGCCCGTTCACCGAGCTCCCATCCGGCATCACCCCATACCGCATCCAAAGCTTCCGGGTTGCATCCGAGTTCGCCACGTATAACGTCTTCTCGTCGGGAGACAGCGCAATCCCATTCGGTCGGCTCAGCTCCTTCGTCAGCGCCTGCAGCTTCCCGTTGGCCAGCCGATACACGCCGTTGAACGCCACCTCTTTGCCCGGATCGTCGTCCTGCTTCTCAAGCCCATACGGCGGATCCGTGAAGTACAACGAGCCATCCGAGTGGTATACCGCGTCGTTCGGGCTGTTCAGTTTCCGCCCCTCAAACCGATCCACCAAGGTCGTCAAGACGCCGCTCTTCGACCGCAGTGCCACCCGCCGCCCGCTGTGCTGGCAGATCACCAGGGTCCCGTCCTTGCCCACAATCAGCCCGTTGCTGTTCTCCGACGGCCGCACCACCTCCTCCACCTTGTTGCCCTCGGGCGACCACTGCCGAATCACGTTCCCCGGCACGTCCGAAAACCACAGCACCCCCTCCGGCATCCACACCGGCCCTTCAATGAACTGAAAGCCCCCCGCGACTTTCTCGATCTTGGCCCCCACCGGCACCAACGCATCAAACGCCGGGTCCTTCCGCACGATGCTCTCATCCACCACCACCACCGGCGCTGCCGCCTGCTTCACCTCCGGCGCGCTACACGCCGCCAGCCCCAGCACGCCCAACACCAATAAGCACCGTTTCATGCCTACGATTCTAACTCCCTTGTATGATGAGGAGCAGCCATGCTCTCCGAACCCTCCCAACTGGTCAACGTAGCCAAACTCATCACGGCTTACTACTCCGAACACCCCGATCCCTCCATCGCCGAACAACGCGTCTCGTTCGGCACCTCCGGCCATCGCGGCTGCGCCTTCAACCTTAGCTTTAACGAAGGGCACATCCTCGCCATCACCCAGGCCATCTGTCGCTATCGCCAGTTGCAGGGCATCACCGGGCCGCTCTTCCTCGGCATCGATACTCACGCGCTCTCCGAACCCGCCGCCGCCACCGCGCTCGAAGTCCTCGCCGCCAATGGTGTCGATGTCATGCTCCCGCTCGGCACCGACTACACCCCCACGCCCGCCGTCTCGCACGCCATCATTACGTACCCCGGCGTCGCCGACGGCATCGTCGTCACCCCCTCTCACAACCCGCCCACCGACGGCGGCTTCAAATACAACGGCACCAACGGCGGCCCCGCCGATAGCATCGCCACCACCTGGATCCAGAACGAGGCGAACCAACTCCTCGCCGCCGGCCTCGTCGACGTCAAGCGCCTCCCCTATCGCCAAGCCCTCAACGCCGCCACTACCCATCGCCACGACTACCTCGCCAACTACGTCAACGACCTCGAAAACGTCATCGACTTCTCGGTCCTCGACTCCGCGCTCGGCGTCGATCCTCTCGGCGGCGCCGGGGTTCACTACTGGCCTCGCATCGCCGAACGCTACAAGCTCAACCTCACCGTCGTCAACCCCCTGGTCGATCCCACCTTCCGCTTCATGAGCCTCGATTGGGACGGCAAAATTCGCATGGACCCGTCGTCGCCTCCGGTCATGGAACCGCTCATCGCCCTCCGCGAGAAGTTCGATATCGCCTTCGCCTGCGACACCGATCACGACCGCCACGGCATCGTCACCCGCGGTGCCGGACTGCTCCCGCCCAACCACTACCTCGCCCTCTGCATCGAGTACCTCTTCACCCATCGCCCGCTTTGGTCAGCGAACACCGCCATCGGCAAAACCGCCGTCAGCAGCAGCATGATCGACCGCGTCGCCGCCCGCCTCGGCCGGAGACTGTACGAAGTCCCCGTCGGCTTCAAATGGTTCGTCCCCGGCCTCATCGACGGGTCGCTCGGGTTCGTCGGCGAAGAGAGCGCCGGTGCCTCCTTCCTCCGCAAAGATGGTCGCGTATGGACCACCGACAAAGACGGCCTCATCGCCTGCCTCCTCAGCGCCGAGATGACCGCCCGTTGGCAGAAGGACCTCGGCGAAGTCTACGGCCTGATGGAGCAAGCCATGGGCCGCTCGACCTACGAGCGAATGGAAGCCCCGGCCAACTCCGCGCAGAAAGCCAAACTCGCCAAGTTGTCTCCCAGCAACGTCACCGCCTCCGAGCTCGGCGGCGAACCGATTCTACAGATCCTTACCGCCGCCCCCGGCGATGGCAACGCGCTCGGGGGGCTGAAGGTGGTCACCGAAAACGCTTGGTTCGCCGCTCGGCCCTCCGGCACCGAGGACATCTACAAAATCTACGCCGAAAGCTTCCACGGACACGCCCATTTGCGTCAAGTTCAAATGGAGGCCCAGAAGATAGTGACCGATGCGCTCAGCGCTTAGCTGTGTTAATGTTTGGTTATAATGCGCGTAATTCTGCCCTTGGCGCTTGTCCTTTGCAGTCCCGTCCTTGCTGCCGACGACTCGCCTAGTACGTTCCGGCAATATTGCTTTCAATGCCACGGCAAAGCCGCCACCGGTGGCATCAGCTTCGATAAACTGATCGCTGCGCCCTCGATGGGAGACCACTTTCAGCAGTGGGAGAAGATCGCCGACGTAATCGAATCCAAGCACATGCCGCCGCCGCAGTTGCCGCAACCGACAGACGACGAACGTCGTGTTGCCGCCCAGTGGATTCGTACCAAACTCACCGAAATCGCTAACAAAAACGCGGGAGATCCCGGTCGCGTCGCCCTCCGGCGCCTCACGAGCGGAGAGTACGCCTACACCATCAAAGATCTTACCGGCCTCGACATCGATACCGAAAACGACTTCGTCCCCGACGCGGTCGGCGGCGAAGGCTTCACCAACTTCGGCGACGTGCAGTTCATGGCCGATGCCAGCCTGGAACGCTACCTGCAAGCGGCCAAGAAAGTAGCCAGCCATGCCGTCATCGGCTCTGGGCCATTGCACTTCTTCGGCGATCCCGGCAAAAGCGGTTTCGAACTCTCCGCCTTGAATCGAATCATCAATATTCATACCACCTACGGCTTCCGGACAACGTCGGCGGAAGGCGGTCGTCCCTTCGGTCTCGACAAGTACGGAAAGGCGATTTACGCGGCTTGGCGCTTGAAGCACGAGAAGGGTCACACGGTGGAAAAGCTCGCCGCCGAAGAAGGAATCACCCCTCGTTTCTTACAGCATATTTGGACCGTGTTGAATCAGCCCTCGGCACCCTATCCGACCGGAGAGGTGATCGCTCGCTGGCAGAAAATGTCCGGCACAAGAGCGGCTGCGACGGAGATCCAGAAGTATCTGGTGGATTGGACCCGCTGGCTGTTCGGGGCCGGAGCACTCGCGGAAGGCGGCCAAGGCGATGAACGAGCCCTCGTCCTCACGGAGGAGACGGTAAGCGCGGCGCCGAAGCAGCACTTGAAGTTCAACCTGTTCAGCCGCGGGACGAAGGCTCCTGGCTTGAGCTTCATCACGGCCGTCGTCAACCCGAATTCGGCTGATAAGCCGATCGTCGTTTGGCACAATCCCACGGTTCGTTTTCGGATGGCGGATCGATCGGCTTCTGCGCCCCAGCCTTTGGTCGCCGTGCTCAATGATGCGATGCGGATGAAGGTCGGCTTTGGTCAAAGGCCGGACGGCGTTGCGATCGACGCCATGGACTTTGCGATGACCGGCGACACGGCGTTGTCCCTTGAGTTGATTGCTCCGGCAGGGGCTCGGGGGATCGATATCCAAGCCGACGCGGAGCTCGTCTCGGGCGACGCGAAGGACGCGGTAATGCGCGTTACCGTTTCCGACAGGCCAGAGCTTTCGAGCGGACGGCCGTTCTCCATGTTGCTGGGCCACGCCAAGACGCCGGGGTTTGAAAAGTGGAAGGCTGGAGTACTGGCGTTTTCGGCGCAGTTGCCGCAGAATTCGCAGGGCGAAGCCGCCCCAGCGGACAAGGACCCCATCCCGCCGCCGTACAACAACGTCTATAACCAACCGGAGCGGGATCTCTACCACGTCACCTCCAAGTACTACCGAACCGATGGGTTCCTGATGGACAAGATGCTTAACGACCCGACGCGGCGGAAGCTCGACCAAGCCTGGATCGACCTGAAAGCCTCGTTCGGCTACTACGACGCCTTCCTCGGGTTTGTGGCGACGAAATTGAAGGACAAGCCGGCCGAAGCCGCCCCCTATGTAAAAGCCTTGACGGCCGAACGCGAAGCCGGGAAACGGGCGCTGATGGCGGCGCAGCCAGGGCACATCGAAGATTGCATCGCGCTAGCGGGACGAGCTTGGCGCAGGCCGCTGACCCCGGCGGAGAAGGACCGGCTGCGCGGGTTCTATACGAATTCCCGGGAAATCGCAAAGCTGGACCACGATGGGGCGATCCGCGCTTTGGTGGCTCGGATCCTGGTTGCACCGGCGTTCCTCTATCGGCTGGAGCAATCGAGCGGACTGCTGTCGGGTTCGGAGCTGGCGAGCCGGATGAGCTATTTCCTGTGGTCGTCGGCGCCGGACGAAGAGTTGCGGCGAGCGGCGCAGGCGGGCGAATTGAACAACTCGGAGAAGCTGGCGGCGCAGGTGAAGCGTATGGTGGCGGACCCGAAATCCCGGCGCGTGTCGGAGGAGTTTTTCGGGCAGTGGCTGGGCTTCTACCGCTTCGATCAGTACCGGGGCGTAGACACGAGCCGGTTCCCGGAGTTCACCGAGGAAGTGAAGAAGGGCATGTACGAAGAGTCGGTCGCGTTCTTCGACTATCTCGTCCGGCAGAACCGGCCGATGAAGGAGATGCTGACCGCTGACTATACGTTTTTGAACCAGCCGCTGGCGAAGCATTATGGTGCCAAGGCAGCGGTGAAGTCGGTGCGGGACGTTGAAATGGTCAAAGAACGGGGCGGATTGTTGCGACTCGGAGCTGTCTTGACGGCGACTTCGGCACCGCTGCGGACGAGTCCGGTGAAGCGAGGCGATTGGGTGTTGCGGCGCGTGCTGGGCACTCCGACGCCGCCTCCGCCGGCGAACGCCGGGACGTTGCCGGCCGATGACAAAGCCTTCGAAGGCAAGTCGATTCGGGAGCGGCTGGCTGCTCACCAGCGCAACGCCACTTGCGCCGGATGCCATTCGAAGATTGACCCGCTGGGCTTTCCGTTTGAGAAGTTCGACCCCGTCGGTCGGGCGCGAGACAAATACGCCGACGGGAAGGCGATCGACGATTCAAGCAAGTCCGGGACCGGGGTGGAGGGTCTGGTGCAGTACCTGCTGACTCAGGACAAACAGGTGCAGAAGAATATGGCGCAGAAGCTGTTGGGCTACGCGCTGGGACGGACCATGCTGGCGTCGGACCAGCCGCTGATTCAGAAGATGGCCGCGGCGGGCGGCGACGCCACGTTCGCGCAGTTGGCGACCGAGATCGTAACGAGCAAACAGTTCCGGTATCGGCAAGTGAAGGGAGTCGGGAAAAATGACACGGAATAGCAGACGCCAGTTTTTGCGGGGCAGCGGGGTTGCGTTAGCCCTGCCTTGGTTCGAATCGCTAGCGAAAGCGGCGACGAAGCCTCCGGTTCGCTTTGCGACCGTCTACTTTTCGAATGGCGTGGAGCCGGAGCACTGGTGGGCGAAGGGGCAGGGAGCGTCGATGCAGATCGGCCCGGGCCTGTCGCCGATGATGCCGCACCGCGAGGACTTTACCTTCATCCGAGGGCTGTTCAATAAGCAGGCATTTATCTCAACGAGCCCGCATTTGGGCCGGGCACCGAATTTACTATCCGGTGCCAAAGTAAGTCTGGACCCTTCCGACATGCGCGTGGGGACAAGCATGGACCAAGTGCTGTCGCAGCGGATCGGCGGGCAGACGGCGGTGCCGAGTTTGGCGCTGGGCATCGAGCCCAACGAACTGCGCTTGGAAGACGGTTTGTCGATGGTCTACGGCTCGTGCATTTCGTGGGCCACGCCGACTAAGCCTGCCACCAAGGAGATCTATCCGGCGCGGACGTTCGACCTGCTGGTGGGCGATGGGAGCGGCCGAAAGTTAGACCGGAGCATTCTCGATTCCGTGCGGCAGGAGACGCGGGATCTGCAGCCGAAAATGAACGGCGGAGACCGGACGAAGCTGGGCGAATATCTCGAATCGATCCGGGACATCGAGAAGCGGATTGAGCGGGCGGCTAAGGACGAGCGGCTGGAAGGCTGGCGGCCGACGCTGGACAAACCGAATATGGCGCGACCGGCAGACGCGCTGCCGCAAGACGTGCCGGAGCACATGAAGCTGATGCTGGATCTGACCGCGCTGGCGTTCCAGATGGACAAGACCCGCGTTGTGACGCTGATGCTGAACAACGACCTATCACAGATGAACTTTAAGTTCATTGAGGGCGTGAAAGGGGCGCTGCATCTGGACTTGACGCACAACCAGAAGGCGGCGGCGGCCGAGGCGATGTACCTGAAGACCAACCAGTTCCACGTGGCTCAATTTGCGTATCTCGTCGATAAGCTCAAGAACATTCGGGAAGGCGAGGGTTCGTTGCTCGACAGCTCGATGCTGCTGTTCACCTCGAATCTGTTCGACGGCGACTCGCACGGGGCGGACCAGATGCCGGTATTGCTCGCTGGCAAGGGCGGCGGAACGTTGCGACCGGGACAAGTGCTGGACTACCTCGAGAAAGGCGACGACCAGCGGCAGGCTTGCAGTTTGTATCTATCGCTGATGGACCGGATGGGCGTAAAGCTGGACCGGTTTGGCGATGCCTCGACGCGTATTATGGAGGTATGAAGAAGCTTGCATTAGTGACTGGGGCGAACAAGGGAATCGGGCTGGAGACGGCGCGGCAGTTGGCGCAGCGAGACGTTCACGTGCTGTTAGCGGCGCGGGACTTAATGAAGGCAACGGGGGCGGCGGAAACGCTACGGGCCGAAGGGTTCGAAGCGGACCCGGTGGCCTTGGATGTCACGAAAAGCGCGGACATTGCGGCGGTGGCCGCGACAATCGGCGAGAGGTTCGGGCACCTTGACATCCTCGTCAATAACGCCGGGATTATGGTGGAAGGCGACTGGTCCGTGAACGAGTCGGCAACGCTGCCGGTCGCAAAGATCCGGGAGACGTTCGATACGAACTTCTTTGGCGTGATCGAACTGACGCAGGCCTTGCTGCCGCTTCTCGCCAAGAGCGAAGCGGGACGGATCGTGAACCTTTCGAGCATTTTGGGTTCGTTGACTTTGCACGCAACGCCGGAGTCGCCAATCTATGGGACGAAGTTGCTGGCCTACAACGTGTCGAAGACGGCGCTGAACGGGTTTACGGTGCATTTGGCGCATGCGCTAAAGGACACCCCGATCAAGGTGAATAGCGCGCATCCGGGTTGGGTGAAGACGGACATGGGCGGCGAGTCGGCGCCGATGGAGTTGGCGGATGGCGCGCGGACGAGCGTGGAGTTGGCGCTGTTGCCGGCGGACGGGCCGACGGGGGGCTACTTTCACTTGGGGGATGCGCTGCCTTGGTAATCAGCGGCGGAGGATGACGAGTTGGCCGTAGAGGCGGAGGAGTTGGACGAGGGTGTTGGCGAGAGAGTGGAGACGGAAGAATTGGGAACGGCCGTGGAGGCGGGGGTAATGGTGGACCCCTACTTCGGCGACGCCGCAGCCGCTGAGTTCAATCTTGCGGACCAGTTCGACGCAGATCGTTCCGCTGGTGGAGGTTAGCTGAAGGCTCTGCAGAAGCTCTCGGCGGACGAGGCGGAAGTCGCAGTCGATGTCGCGGAGGTGGATGCGGAACAGGATGCGGGCGAACTGGTTATAGACCTTGCCGATGAGGACGCGGTGCCAGGGGTCGTTGCGTTCGAGTTTGTAGCCGTTGACGAGACCGACATCTGGCTTCATAGCCGCAAGGAGCAGAGGGAGTTCGCGAACATCGTACTGGCCGTCGCCGTCGGTGTAAAAGAAAAGATCCTTGGTGGCGGCGGCGAAACCAGTGCGGAGGGCACCGCCGTAGCCGCGGTTGACTTCGTGCGTGATGACACGGAGTTGGGGGCCATACCGCGCTTGAAGTTCGGCAAGGACGGCGGCGGTGGAGTCCGCGCTACCGTCGTTGACGACGATGACTTCGAAGTCAGCAGTCAGCACGGCGAGCGTGGCGAAGGTGTGCGCGATCAGGCCGGGCAACGACGGAGCGTCGTTATAGGCCGGAAAAAACACACTCAAGGCAGGCTGTGTGTTCGACAAATTTTCCCCGTTACGAATTTTCCGCCAGCGTAGCACAAATGGGGTATACGGGGTTTAGGTAAAATAGCGGGAGCATGATTGAACATTTACGCCCCGGCGTGACGGCTTCCAGCGCCCGGGTGGTGCTCTTTGATTTTGATGGGACTCTGTCGACGATCCGGTCGGGTTGGGTGGAGATTATGGTCCCGATGATGGTGGAGATTCTGGCGGATCTCAAGACGGGGGAAAGCGAAGCCGATTTGCGGGAGATCGTGCTGGAGTTTGTGGGCCGGTTGACGGGGAAAGAGACGATCTACCAGATGATGGCGCTGACCGACGAGATCACGAAGCGCGGAGGGACGCCGGAAGATCCAAAGGTGTACAAAAAAATGTACCTGGATGCTTTGATGGAGCGCATCAAGGATCGGCTGGAGGGTTTGGAGAGCGGGCGGACGTCGCCGGAAGAATGGCTCGTGCCGGGGAGTCGGGCCTTGCTCGAAGGCTTGAAGGCGCGGGGGCTAAAGCTATATCTGGCAAGCGGGACGGACCATGCCAATGTGGTGGAAGAGGCCAAGCTGTTGCAGGTTTACGACTACTTCGACGGCGGGGTGTTCGGAGCGCTCGACGACTTAAAGGCGTTCTCGAAAGCGATTTTGGTGAAGCAGATTGTGGACTCGGCCGAGCATAAGGGCGAGGAGTTTTTAGCGTTCGGGGATGGGTACGTCGAGGTCCAAGTGGTGAAGGAAGTGGGCGGGGTGGCGGTGGGTGTGGCATCCGATGAACCGGCGTGCGAACGGGTGGATGACTGGAAACGGAATCGGTTGGTGAGCGTGGGGGCGGACTGGATTGTGCCTCATTACGGAGACACGGGGTTGCTGATGAGGACGCTGTTTCCGGAATGAAGACGGCCGAGATTCTAGAGCGCCTACGCGGTTTGAAAGTGCTGGTGGTGGGGGATATTTGCCTGGACCGGTGGTGCACCTATGACCCGGCGGAGGCGCTCGAATCGGCCGAGACGGGAATCCCTCGGGTGGCCGTGACGCGGGTGGAGGTGACCCCGGGGGCGGGGGGGACGATTGCGAATAACCTGGCGGCGCTGGGCGTGGGGCTGGTAACGGTGGTGGGCGTGGTGGGCCGGGATGGCTTTGGATGGGAGTTGAAGGAGGCGCTGGC
>JANODS010000123.1:0-1708 GCA_031412835.1 Acidobacteriota bacterium
AGGAGAAGATCGGGAACACGTTGTAGTTGATCGACCCGCTCGACGGCGTCCCGAGCAACCACGAAGCAATCGAATTGCCCGACGTCGCGTCCCCCCGCAAGTAGTCCCGCTGCGTAAACGAGTTCGTCGCCCCCAACACAAACACGTTGCCGTAGGTCTGCGTCGAGTACTGCGTCCGCCGCATGTCCACGCCGAACTTGATCGTTCGGCTGCCTTTGATGTAAGTCATCGTCGGATGCACCGTGAAGGTGTTCGTGATGTTGTTGCTCGGGTACCGGCCCAACGATATATAGTTGGCAAACGTATACCGTCCGAAGAACGGACCATACGGCATTTGATCGACCAACTTCTTCGGAAAGCCCAGCGTCGTCAAGTCGAATCCCGCGTTGGCGTCCCCCCGCGATCCTTCGACGTACCGCGAAAACGAGCTCCGGATATTGAAGAGCAGGGACGGAGAAAGCGTCGTCACCCAATCGATCACATAGGCGTCGTTGATTCGCTTCAGCGGCATTTGCCCGTCCTGCCCCGGGGAGTTCAATATGCCGTTGGTTGATCGTGTCTCTGTCCGGTCGTTCGAAGCGTGGCGGAAGAACATCCGGTGCTTGTCCGAAATGTTCTGGTCGAACTTGGCCACGAAGTTATAGAAGTCGTCTCGCGCCGCCGTCTGCGCCCCGGACATAAAGTAGTTACTCTGCGAGTAATTCGTCGATGGAGTCGACGTGTTCGGCTTCGGAAAAAAGTCAAGTATCTTCCGTGAAATCGGGTTGATCCGGCTCGCCGGGATTACGTTGCCCGAATACGGCAACCGATCCCATCGGTTACTAAACGCCGGGTTTATAAACCCCGTCGAAGCGTCATGAACCGTGATCGGCCGGCCCCGCGCGTCCACCAGTTTCGAGAAATCACCGCTACGCATCTCAAGCGCCGGAACACTCAAGATCAACGGCTGCGGCGACGCTTCCCGATACCCTTCGTAGTTGACGAGAAAGAACGTTCGGTTCTTGATCAACGGCCCGTCCATCTGCAATCCGTATTGATCCTGATAGTGCCCTTCTTTCGGCGCGCCGCGGGCGTTGTTCTGAAAGCTGTTGGCGTCCCAAGCGTTGCGCCGGGCGAACTCGTAGGCCGCGCCGTGCCATCGGTTCGTTCCGCTTTTCAGGACGACATTGACGATTCCGCCACTCGTCTTCCCGTACTGCGCGTCGTAGGAGTTCGTCTGGATCTTGAACTCCTGGACCGAGTCCACTGGAGGGACGTAAGCGATATTGTTGCCTCCCGCTTGGGCGTTGTTTGGGACGCCGTCCATCAGGAACTCGTTCGAGCGATTGGCTCCTCCGTTGATTCCGAAGTCGGCGATGGCCCCGTTGTCAAAGGGCCGCATGTACGCGAGCGACCCGTTGTAGTTCACGCCGGCGACGAGCATCGACAGCATGAAGGGGTTGCGACCATTGAGGGGCATATCCTTGATGAACTGCTGGTCGATTGTCCCTCCGCGATCAGCGGAGGCGGTCTCGAGGAGAGGGGCTTCATCGGTGACGGTGACGGTCTCGGTTACAGTGCCGAGGGTCAGGGATAGGTCGATGGTGGCGGCTTGGTTCACCTGCAGAATCACGCCGCGACGGACCATGGTTTTGAACCCGGAGTGCTCGGCGCGGAGTTCGTAGTTGCCGGGCCGGATCAGCGCGAAGCTGTAGTTACCCTGCCCGTC
>JANODS010000124.1:0-10310 GCA_031412835.1 Acidobacteriota bacterium
CTCCACGGCAGCCACCTTCGCCACCGTCCAAGCCAACTCCGCCCGCAAATCCTGCGGGGGAGCCGCCGTCGCGTCTTCCGGATATTTCGTCAACCCCGCGCTCCGCCCCACCGCCCCCTGCGATGCCCGCGTCAAGCTCACCCCCTGCCCCGCCGCAATCACAATCTCCTTCCAACCCGCCCGCTCCGCATAGTTCCGGTCTTCAAAGGTCACCGCGCCGGCCCCCGCCACCACCTCCAACTCCCCCTCCACCCGCATCACCACCATCTGCCCCGCCCCTTCGCTCACGGCCACCGACACCCGTTTCACCACCGGCGTCGCCGCCTTCCCGCCCACCCGGATCTCCAACCCCTTCGCCCACTCCCCCATCTGCCCCGAGGCTTTCCCCTCCAACTCCGCCCGCGGCCCGTCCGCCTTTACGCCCCACTGCCGCAACAGCTCAAACGTCGGAATCTCCGCCAAGTCCAACGCATACCGCAGCCGCAGCCCCGACGCCGTCGCCTCCAATCGGGTATAGTGGCTAACACTAAAATTCCCCATCGGATGCCCAAAGGCACTCGACAAGGTCAAAAGCAAAATCGGCAAAGGATGGCGACAAAACATTACAATAGGGTCTACGTCATTGGCGACAACGCGGATGTATGCCCCCAGTAATCACAGCACAGGACGTGCCTTCGCATGGACATCTCGAAATAGCCACCGGGACAATTGTAACCCCAGCGGCCCGCGATCTTGCGCGCGAACGCGGCGTCGCCCTCGTCGAACTCCCCGCCTCCCAAATCCGACCCCCCGTTGATCCCTCCCGCACCATCGTCATCGGAGCCGACCACGGCGGCTTCCGCATGAAGGAAACGCTCAAACCCGTCCTCCTCGAACTCGGCTACCTCATCCTCGATGTCGGCGTCGCCGCCGAACAACCCGTCGACTATCCCGACCTCGCTGAAAAGGTGGCCAACGCCGTCGCCGCCCGCCAAGCCGCCTACGGCATCATGATCGACGGTGCCGGCATCGGCTCCGCCATGGCCGCCAACAAGGTTCCTGGCATCCGCGCAGCACTCTGTTATGACCGCGCCTCCGCCCGAAACTCGAAAGAACACAACGCCGCCAACGTCCTCACCCTCGGCGGCAAAATGCTTACAATGACTCAGGCCGAAGAGGTCCTTCGCACCTGGCTCGCCACCTCCTACGCCGCCGGCCGCCATCAAGCCCGCATCGACAAAATTACCGCCCTCGAAAAGAAACACGCCAAGTGACCGAAGCCGAACTCGAACAACTCGTCGCCCAGATCGGAGAGCAAATCCTCTCCCGCGTCCAACCCTCCGCCCGCCGCGGAGAAGGGCTCAACATCGCCGAACTCGTCTGCCCCGATTGCACCGGCCGCTGCGCCCAAACCTGCGAAAAGAAGACGAAGGAAATTGTCGCCGCCGGTGCCTGCCGCGTCTCCGCCAGCGAAAAGCTCACCCGCATCGATAACTCGCTCGCCTCGCTCATCGATCACACCATCCTCCGCCCCGATGCCACCGAAGACGAAGTCCGCAAAGTCTGCGCTGAAGCCCGCAAATACGTCTTCGCCAGCGTCTGCGTCAACCCCCACTGGGTCCCCCTCGTCGCCCGCGAACTCCGCGGCTCCGCCGTCAAAGTGTGCACCGTCGTCGGCTTCCCCCTCGGCGCCACCACCACCGCCTCCAAGTGCGCTGAAACCGCCGAAGCCGTCAAAAACGGGGCCACCGAAATCGACATGGTCCTTAATATCGGCGCCCTCAAATCCGGCGACTTCCCCACTGTCGAAGCCGACATCCGCGCCGTCGCCGAAACCGCTCATCGCGGCGGTGCCATCCTCAAAGTCATCCTTGAAACCGCCCTCCTCAACGACCAGCAGAAGGTCGCCGCCTGCCAGGCCGCCAAACAAGCCGGCGCCGATTTCGTCAAAACCTCCACCGGCTTCGCAAAATCCGGTGCCACCGCCGCCGACATCGCCCTGATGCGGGCCACCGTCGGCCCCAACATCGGCGTCAAAGCCTCCGGCGGCATCCGTACCTACGAGGACCTGAAGACCATGGCCGCCGCCGGAGCCAGCCGCATCGGTGCCAGCGCCTCCGTCCAGATTCTCGCCGAAGCAGGGAAGCAATGAACCCGCAGGCCCCCGGCGTCCGCTTCAAAGACCGCACTGAAATCCTCGATTTCCTCCTCGAAGTCGCCGCAGCCACACAGGAAACCCTCGACCTCGACCGTATCTTAAGCAACGTCGCCAACATCGTCACCCGCGTCATCCCCTCCCAGCTCTTCGCCATCTTGCTTTACAGCGATCGCCGCAAAGGCCTTCGCATCCGCTACGCCGTCGGCCACCGCCAGGAGATCGTCGAAAATCTCCTGATCCCACTCGGCGAAGGTCTCACCGGCATCGCCGCCCAAACGCGCGAGACCGTCCTTTCGAACGATGTCCGGACGGATCCCAACTACCTCCCCGCCCTCGACGCCGTCCGCAGCGAACTCGCCGCTCCCATGATCGCCCGCGGCAAACTCGTCGGCGTCATCGACCTCCAATCCACCTCCCTCAACGCCTACAGCGAGTACGACAAAATGCTCGTCCACCTGCTCGCCTCCCGCGTCGGTTCTTCGATCGACAACGCCCGCCTCTACCGCCGTGTCGACGTCCAACACCGCACCATGCGCACCCTCGCGCGCGTCTCTCAAGAGTTCTCCTCCATCCTCGATCTCGACGAATTACTCCGCAAACTCGCCGCCATCATCCGCTCCCTCATCGACTACGACGCCTTTTCCATCCTCCTCATCGACGAGCCCCGGCAAGTCCTCCGCCATACTTTTTCCATTCGGTATGACGAAGAAGTCACCCCGGACGCCATCCCGCTCGGCGAGGGCATCACCGGCGCCGCCGCCCGTCTCCGCCAGCCCATGCGCATTGAGGACACGGCCGCCGACCCCCGCTACATCGCCGCCCATCCTAACATCCGCTCGGAAGTCGCCGTGCCCCTGCTCCTCCGCGACCGCGTCATCGGCGTCCTCGACGTCGAAAGCTCGCGCCTCAATAACTTCACCGTCGAACATGTCCGCACCCTCACGCTCCTCGCTCCCACCATCGCCAGCGCTGTCGAAAACGCCCGCCTCTACGACGAGGTCGCCCAGCGCGAACAGCGCATGGAAACCGATCTCCAAGCCGCTCGCAAGCTCCAAACCATCCTTCTGCCGAGCGATCCCCCCGAAGTCGAAGGCCTCCAAATCGCCGTCGGCCTAAAGCCCGCCCGCGAAATCTCCGGCGACTTGTTCGACTTCTTCGACTACGACAACGGCCAAATGGCCATCGTCTTTGGCGATTCCTCGGGCAAAGGTGCCGCCGCCGCTCTCTACGCCGCCTTGGTCGGCGGCCTCCTCCGTTCTCTCGCTCGCCGCAAGCGAGGCCCAGCCGACCTACTCCGCGCCTTGAATACAAACCTCGCGGAGCGAAAAGCCGAAGCCCAATACGCCACCCTTCTGGCCATGCTCTGGGACGCCCGCACCCTGCGCCTAACCATGGCGAACGCCGGCGGCACCCCGCCCATCATCTGTCGAGGCGACGAGCTTCTCAATCCCGAAACCTCCGGCGTTCCCGTCGGCCTTCTCGAAAACCGTCGCTACGACGAAACGGTAGTCCAACTTCAATCGGGCGACCTTATCGTTCTCACTTCCGACGGAATCCTCGACGCCTTTAACGATGCCGGAGTCGAGTACGGCCGAGACCGCCTCGGCCTAGCCATCAAGCGCCACTGCGGCGACCTCCCTCAAGCCGTCGTCGACGCCATCTTCGCCGACGTCCAACTCCACGTCGCCGACGCCCCCCAGTTCGACGACCAGACCATTCTCATCCTCCGCGTCGAGTAGCCGTGATTTGGCTTAGCCGATGAGTTCTTTCACGTGGGCTTTCAACACCGGCAGATCGCGGTCCACGACGAGCCAAACAATCTCCACGTCCACCCCGAAATACTCATGGACGATCACGTTCCGCATCCCCGCTGCCTGCACCCAAGCGTCGTGAGGATTCTGCGCCCGGAACTCCTTCGAGAGCGCTCGGCAAGCCTCCCCGATAATAACCAAGTGATGAACGATCCAAGTCTGAATTAATTCGTCCCGCTCGAAACGTTCCTGCCCCTCACCTGCGTATCGCTCAACCCGTTCGATCGCCTCCAGGATGTCCAATAAGCGTTGCCGATCATCCCTCACAAAGGCAACGCCTCCGCGAGAACCCGCTCCCGCACCACCGCCCGCAACCCCCGCTCCGTCACCACATCCACCCTCGAATGCAACAGCGCTTCCAGGTCAGCCCCCAGCCCCCCCAAATCAAACAGTGACCGACCCGGTTCCAATTCCACCAGGAAGTCAACATCGCTCTCCCCGTCGCTCTGCGCCCGCGCGACCGATCCAAAGACCCACAAACGTCGGGCCCCCCGCCGCTCAGCGATCTTCAAAATCGCAGGCTTCCATACGGTCCGCAGTTCCTCAAGCGTCATGGCACTCTCTCCCTCCAGCATAAACCCTCCCGGTGCCTGTTCTACCATAAAGGTTCCTCCTCCCATTCCCAGATGCTCCTCCCCCCCTTCACCTACCGCCAACAGAATCTCTTCGTCGAAGGCTGCGACCTCGAAGCCATCGCCCGCCGCGAAGGAACTCCCCTCTACGTCTATTCGAAGGAAGCCATCCTCACCCGCTACCAAGCCTACGAATCCGGCTTCGCCTCCGTCCCCCATCAAATCTGTTACGCCGTCAAAGCCAACTCCAACCTATCTATCCTCCGCCTCCTCGCGGAAGCCGGCGCCGGTTTCGACATCGTCTCCGGCGGCGAACTCTTCCGCGTCCTCCAGGCCGGCGGCGACCCGGCCAAAGTCGTCTTCTCCGGCGTCGGCAAAACCCGCGACGAAGTCGAATACGCCCTCGCCACCGGCATCCACTCCTTCAACTGCGAAAGCGAAGCCGAACTCCAACTCATCAGCTCCATCGCCGCCCGCCACGCCAAAACCGCCCGCATCGCCCTCCGCGTCAACCCCCACGTCGACGCCGCCACCCACCCCTACATCTCCACCGGCCTCCGCGACCACAAATTCGGCATCGACATCACCGAAGTCGAAGCCGTCTACAGCCGCGCCCTGTCTCTCCCGAACCTCCAACTCGAAGGCGTCAGCGCCCACATCGGCTCCCAACTCCTCAACACCAACCCCCTTCTAGAAGCCCTCGACGCCCTTCTCCAACTCATCGACCGCCTCCGCGCCATCGGCGTCCCCATCACCCATCTCGACATCGGAGGAGGCCTCGGCGTCCCCTACAAAGAGGAGCACGTCGAACCCATCGTCGCCGACCATCTAGCCGCCGTCTGCGCCCGCTGCGTCGGCAAAAATCTGACCCTGATGACCGAGCCCGGCCGCTCCATCGTCGGCCCCGCCGGCGTCTTAGTGACTCGCGTCCTCTACCGCAAAAAGACCGAGACCAAGGAGTTCGTCATCGTCGACGCCGCCATGAACGATCTCATCCGCCCGGCGCTGTACCAGGCGCATCACGAGATCGTCCCGCTGCGCAAAACCTTCCCCGGCACGTTCATTGCCGACGTGGTCGGCCCCGTCTGCGAGTCCGGAGACTTCTTCGCCCGCGACCGCGAGATGGCCCAGTGCCTCCCCGGCGATTTCCTCGCCCTGGCCACCGCCGGAGCTTATGGCTTCGTTCTCGCCAGCAACTACAACACCCGCCCCCGCGCCGCCGAAGTCCTCGTCGACGGCGACCAGTGGCGCGTCGTCCGTCGCCGCGAAACGTACGAAGACCTCATCCGCGGAGAGTAAACCATGCTGATTACCCTGGATCACTGGACCACCTACCGCTACAGCAACGCGGTCACGCTCGACCCCCACACGATCCGTCTCCAGCCCCGCATGAGCGGTACCCAGTGGCTGCTCGCGTTCAGTCTGGAGATCCTCCCCACCCCGGCTGGCACGGCGGAATGCCTCGATCAGGATGGCAACTTGGCCCACTACGCCTGGTTCGCCACCCCGACGAACGAACTCAGCATCCGGACCCGTTTCACGGTCCGCCTGCTAAGAGAAAATCCCTTCGACTTCCTCCTGAGCAAGCAGCCCTTGCGTCTCCCCTTGTGGTACGAAGAGCCGCTGTCGTCGTCCCTATTCGCGTACCGTTTCACCAATCAAATCGATCCTACTGTGACGAATTTCGCCCTCGGCCTATCGGCGGCAACGCAGGGAGAGGCGTTAGCGTTTCTAGCGGCCTTGAATCAGGAGTTATTCACGACATGCCGCCAGTTGACCCGTCCCGAGGGCCCCGCCTGGCGATCAGCCGAAACCCTCCGTCGCCGCGAGGGGGCATGTCGAGATCTAGCCGTACTCTTCTGCGACGCCTGCCGGGTGATGGGCATAGCGGCCCGCTTCGTCAGCGGTTATGAATGCGCCTCGGCGGGCCGTTCGGATTCCTACATGCACGCCTGGGCCGAGGTGTATCTCCCCAACGCCGGATGGCGAGGGTACGACCCATCCCGGGGCTTAGCCGTATCGAACGCCCACGTAGCGATAGCCGCCGGATTCGACTTCGAGCTAGCCGCCCCGATCTCCGGTTCTTTCAACGGAATCGCCAACTCCACAATAACCGCCACCATCGCAATGAAAGCCGAACCCGACGCGGCGGCACAATAACGCCCAGCTTCCGCTATCGGACTCACGACGAGTGCTTATAGACTTGACCTCCGGTATCGACCGTCAAAACAAAGACGATCTTGTGGTCGAGATCCACGGTGAACAAAATTCTCCACCCGCCCACCCGAGATTTTCTCAAGCCCGCGCGCTCCGTTAATGGCGCAGAGACGCGGGGATCAAACGGATCTTCACTCAGCAGAACCATTCTTTGTCGAATGCGACGTTCAGCGGACCGGTCGAGGCGATCAAGTATTTTCTCCGCCTCTCGCGTCAACCTTACCTCATAGCTCACAGTCCGCGTTCGCGCTCATACTCAGAAAGGCTCTTGGTGTGGCCTGCCGGGACGTCCGCCAGCCCTCGGTCAATCAAATCGAGAATCTTCGCATCGAGGGGTGGTCCATCCGCGTCGGTCGCATTCCGGAGATCTTCCAGCCAGTGCCGTGCAATTTCCGTTTGTTCTTCCGGCATCTCATCAATCAGGTTGTGAAGTGCTTCTCTTGTCGTCATGTCCAGCGCCCTCAGACTTTCTTGTTCTACCCTTGGAACTCCGGCCCGAGCACGCTTCTTCACACTCCAGAAGGCGGCCTTGTGGGGTTCGCGACTGACCAATCCCCGCCGGAATCTGGTTGGTATTGTGCGGTAAAGTCCCAAAGCAGCTTTATGTATCCGACGGCTAAAGGCAACGGGATCCGAAGGCATCGTGCAAAAGTCTTTATCTTGGGATGCGACGGCGTCCCACGCTGCATGACTTCCCTCCGTGCCGCGGAAGTTCCTTCCGCATCTCCACCGCCTTCGCCTTGACCAGGCATCCCGCACACCACCCAGGCCCCCCCTGGCCTAGGAAACAACCTTGGAAGCCGACAAGGAGGAGCACTACGACTCCGACATTGAGATAGGGAAACTGCACGGCCAACGAATCAGCGTTCAGATCGGAGATTTCCCAAACGCTGAAGTACTTTCGCCCTCCCTGCGAACTATCTGGAAATTCCGGATAGTTGCCCAGGCCGACCTTCCCTAATCGGGTGGTGTATTGCTCAAATACATGTTCGATAAACCTAGCCGACAGGTTCATCCAAAGCACACAACGCGCGGATGGTTCTATTCCTTCGGTGCAGTCTTCACCCGTTCTGGAGACTGAGTTTCAACCCCGATCGGTTCTCGCTGGTTCAGTCGAGAGCCCTTCACCCAGTCGGGCATCTGCTCTGCCATCCAATCTCCAGGAAGCGATCGCCGAGACGATTTTCGCCAGCTTGCGCGAAGAAGCAAATCCCTCCTCCAAGCGTTTCCAAGAACTTGTGGATGTGAAGTACACGCGGGGGCTCACCCCAGCCGAGTCGTCCAAAATGCGTCGCCTCGAAGCCGGGTTCCGCGATGCTGACGAAGCGTTCTATGCTCAGATTCTAGACCGTGTCAAGGCCCAGACCTCCACCGTAAAAAAGCGCAGCGCCTCCTAACGGGAATGAGTCAGCCCAGTCCCCACTTCGTTCGCCGCTCGAGCGCGCCAACGACGAAGCGACTTGACTATCGGGTATTCCGCGAACCAGTCCGCGAGGATTTTCGCAAAACGTGCGCCTACTGCCTGCTCGAAGAGACGTGGGCGGCAGGACCCGAATATTTCGAGTTAGATCACTTTCAACCGAAATCTCTATTTCCCCTTTGTACTTTTACCTTCGTCAAACACTTTGTCGAGCAAAAGAATGGAAAATGGCGAGGCAAGACACTCTCGGCGAAGTACACCATCGACTCCCTGCGGCTCAATCGGCCTCATCTCATTGAGCTGAGAGTACTTTTGCGTGACCTTGCTTTGGAATAGGCCCCGTTGGGGTCAGGAATCGGCAGTCGATTTTGCAAACCCATTTTTACCGTAAATCCACCTAAAACTCGCTTAAAATTCCGTTCCCGTGCTATAAAACGAAGCCACTCGAACTGCCCACACCCAACGGCGACGGCGGCCTCTCGGACGCACTCGCCAACCTAATTTCACATTTTCTCGACCCTTAAACTCAAAGATTACCATGCGTTGAAATTTATATTTCGTTCTTTTCCTATCACTTAGGAAAATCACCCTTCCGAGTAGTCCCCCTCTCTCCCCGAGACTAGAAAGCGGGACATAGCCCTCCCACCTAAATTCAAGTTAAGGAGATAGAAGATGCTCACAATGGAAGAGTTCGACCAACTGCGTCCTTACGCCGACGCCAATTTTGAAGGGGCACCGGCCCATCTAGTCGAGAAACTCGACGCCGCGTTTCGCGATGCCACAGGCTCCATGTACGACGCCTTTCCCCCGGATCTGCGCGAACAGTTCACCGGAGAAATGGCGCGGACCCTAGCCAACCGGCAGAACGCCAAAAAATCAACCGGTCCCAAAACAGAAAAGGGCAAAGCGGCCTCCAGCAAAAATCGTTTGGCCCACGGCCTCTGTTCCGAATCGCTCATCGTCGGTGGCGAAACCGAAGCGGCCTTCGCCGCGCTCCAGGCTTCCGTCAAGAAGGCATACAACCCGGTGAACGACGAAGAAGTGATGCTCACCGACCAGTTGACCCAGGCACTCTGGCGCCTCAATCGGGCCCAGCGTGTCGAAACGCAGATTTTCCAGCTCACCCAGGCGAACCGTCTGCAATCTTCGAACTATAACAATGACGCCGACCTGCTTTTCAAGGACATGACTCAGTTCCAAGGCGACAATATGCTCACGCTAGCCTTCATCTCGGACTTCGATTACAAGCAAATCGAGCGCGTCAATCGCTACATCACCACCATGGAGCGGAGTTACCATCGGGCCCTCAAAGCGTTGCAACACGCCCAGGAAAAACGGCGAAACTTGCCCAAGCCGACTGAGGTCGCCGAAACAGTGCAGCCGGAGAAAGCGGCCGCCGCCACGTCGCCAATTTCGCACCCGTTCGATTCGCCCGCCGAAACTGGCTTCGAATCGCAAAATCAAAAACCGTCGTTCGTCTCCCGCTGCTGACCGTGGCTTCGAATCGCAAAACACCGCTGCCTACGAACCGTATCTCGAGCTTTGACAATCGAACCGCAAAATCGGTTCGCCCGAAGTCCGTCTCGAAACACAAACCGATCCTGGATTGAAAATGAAGACTCCCGAACTCCTCGATAGAATTGCCGCGTCCACCGGGTGTCCCCCCGCTGTGGCCGCCGACCAACTCGATCAATTGGTCACCAACCTGATCGCCAAACTGCGCCGCGGAAAACGCATCAATGTCCCCGGTCTGGGCACCATTCGACCCACCAAGGAGGACGCAAAATGAACAAGACTCCCGACACGACCGGCAACGATGAAGTCGTCGAAGTCCTTCGCCAGTGCCTCGCCGAAGGCCTCAGCGTCGATATCGAATCGGTCGGCACCTTCCGTACCGATGCCCACGGCCACATCCGTTTCCTGGCCGCGCGTGGAAAGCGGGTCTTTCTTGCCTACGCCATCGAGGACGTAGCCCATGTCGAAGCGCTTTACGAACTCCTCGAAAAAGCCGGCTTCCACCCCTGGATGGACCGAAAAAAGCTCTTACCCGGCCAAAACTGGCCCCGCGCCATCGACCGGGCCATCAGCGTCACGGACTACTTCGTACCCTGCTTCTCCCGCAGGGCGCTCGAACGGCCCGGGCGGTTCCACGC
>JANODS010000125.1:0-3972 GCA_031412835.1 Acidobacteriota bacterium
TCAGCCCGAAGCCGCGAATGCCCACGGGCGGAAATTTGCACCAGCTAATGGCTTGGGCCAATAGCTCCGGCGATTCGACGCGGGGGAAAATGATGCCATCGGCCCCGCAGTCGAGCGAGCGGGCGATGAGATCGTACTGCATGTCGGCCACGCGGACGAAGACGGTGAGTCCACATAGGCCCGCGACGCGGCAGATATCCTGCTGCGATTCGATGCCGAAACAGCCATGCTCGCCGTCGAGATAGGCATAGTCGAAACCGGCCGCTTTCAATATCCTCGCGATCTCAGGATCGCGGAGCTGTCCATAGGAGGTACCCAACACGGTCTTGCCAGCTTGCAAGGCCTGCTTTACGGGGTTCAAGCGCATAGGCGCTAGTGTATCGGAAGCACCTGGTGGTCGGGGCAACTTACTTCAACGTGTTCGTAAATTCGCTCGATCAAATCCATCCCGTGCTGAGCCAGGAACGGCAGAATGCTGTAAAAACGCTCTTGCATGTGGCGATGCGGATAGAGGCCGTGGTGGAGATATTCGGCGTGACGCTGCGCCTGTTCGTCGCGGCGGAGCGCTTGGCGGGCGGTCTTGCGCTGCATTTTGTCGAGCTGATAGATCATTTTGGCGCTGCTTTTGGCCAGCACTTTTTGCAGGGTGGGGTCCAACGCCTGGACGTCGGCGTAAAGCGCCTCCACCTCGCCGCCAATTCGTTGGCGAAGTTGCGCCACCTTTTCGATCACGTCGGATGGAATCAACTTCGCGGCCAAGCGCTCGCGCAGACCGGTCTCATGAATCAACGTGTCGACTATCGCCAAGCCGTAGCGCGACAAGATTTTTTCGGTTCGATCGTCGAGGAGGGTGAACCCGGCCCGATGGAGCATCACCGGCATGCGACCTAACAGACGGGTGTAGAGCACTTGCGATTGCGCAAAGTAGGCCAGTTCCGCGGGGCCGCCGAAGTAGGCCACGGTCGGCAGAATGTAGTCCTGCAACACCGGTCGCAGCAGCGCGTTCGGGGAGAGCAGGGAGCTGACAATCGGCGTTTGCTTCCAAGGTGTCCGCTTGCCCCCTTCGAGCGAGAAGAGCAGGGAGCTGCTGGCTTCGACGTGAACTTGCGCGTGGTATCCGGCGGCGGATAGTTCTTGGTTGCGTTCGAGCAGAGCCGCGTTCAGCTCCGGCATTCTTTCCACAACCTGCTCCAGAAGCGGAGCGCCGATGGCCCGAACGGAGGGGGCCAGCGGGTCGAGAAACAGAATAGGCCACTTCGCGAGCAGCTTGCCGACCAAGGCCCGGAACGCGCCACCGAACGTCGCCCCTGGAGCGTAGCAGTCCTTCACGAGGACCAGAACCTCATCAGCGAACGGAAACCCCGCCAACGCGGCTTCCAGCTCTGCCAACGGGGCATCGCTGAGCGCGATGGGGCCGACCGGCCCACCGAGCGGATTGGTGGCCGATGATTTTAGACCCACCACCTCGTGGGCGACATTGAAGACCCACGCTTGATTGATCTCGACTAGGTCGTGATCCTCGGTCGCCAACCAGAAGACGGGCACGGCCGGCAATCCTTGGGCCGTCAATTGCTCGGCTAGGCGAATGGCCGATAGCGCCTTGAACACCGTGTAGGCGGGACCCGAAAACAGGCCAACCTGCTGGCCGGAGACCACGGCAACGGTTCCTTCTTGCGCTAATAATGCCAGAGACGGGTTCCCCGGGTTCTGCTCTGCCAAGGCGGCGACCATCTCAGCGCGACGTTCGGGAGGATACTGAATTTGGGCCGCGGCAGCCGAAAACGACTCCGGCTCGTAGGGCGCATGGCCGTAAAACGACGAGACCCGGTCATAGTGATAAACCAGATCAGTGAACAGCCGGGTTGTGTTCGGCAGTTCAGTATGCCGGATGCAGGTCGTTTCCATCCCTAAAAGATCAGCCGTTCTAATGATGCTTTCTGATACCGTGAAGATTCATGCTCGACGAACAAGACTTCCGCCTGAAATGTGAAGATGCCATGACGGCTCTGTTTAAGGCCCTCGCCGCCGCGTCTGACGAACACGATTTTGAGGCTGACTTCAATAATGGCACGTTGACCGTGGAGTTTGAAGAGCCCCGCGCCAAGTTCGTCATCAGCCCGCAGACGCCGGTCCGGCAGGTCTGGGTTTCGGCCCATTCCCGCAGCTTCAAGCTCGACTGGCAGGTCGGCCGGGAGGCGTTCGTCCTGGCGGACTCCGGCCAAACGCTGGCCGAACTCATCGCGGCACACGTCAGCGATCACCTCGGCGAGACCGTCGCCCTCTCCTAGAATGCCAGGCGTCTACATTTCGTTCCCGTTCTGCGCCCAAAAATGCACGTACTGCAACTTCGCCTCCGGAGTGTTTCCGCGCGAGTTGGAGACGAGCTACCACACCATTTTGCGGAACGAACTATCCGCGACCGCTTGGCCCTGGGTCCCGAACACCGTCTACTTCGGCGGCGGCACCCCCAGCCAGATCGGAAATGACGACCTGCGGGCGTTGCTCGAACGCATCCCGGGACGGCCGTGGGCGGAGGCAACTCTAGAAGCCGCTCCGGGTTCGTTTTCTCGCGAGCAGGTGATGGCTTGGCGCGAGGCGGGAATCAATCGGGTGAGCTTGGGCGTGCAGTCCTTCATCGAGGGCGAACTGCGGAGGACCGGTCGGAAGCACACGGCTGAGGTGGTGGCGGCGGATGTGGCGCTGCTTCGCTCGGAAGGGATTACCAACCTCAACCTCGACCTGATCGCCGGGCTAGCCGGGCAGACGCCCGCCAGTTGGCAGGCCTCACTCGATTGGATCGAGCGGCTCGCGCCGCCCCATGCTTCGGTCTACATGCTTGAAGTGGACGAGGATTCCCGCCTCGGCCTGGAAATCCTGAACAACGGGCCCAAGTACGGCGCCCGCGACATTCCGGACGACGACGCCATCGCGACGATGTACGAAAGCGCCGTCGACCGTTTGGCCGCCATGGGGCTACCTCGCTACGAGATCTCCAACTTCGGCCAGCCTTCGCTGCACAACTTGAAGTATTGGCAGCTTGCAGAGTATCTCGGCTTTGGGGCCGACGCCCATTCGAGTGTCGGCGGCGAACGCTGGCAGAATCCAGAAAGTGCGCTTGCCTATGTCGAGTCCGGTCCTCGACGGGAGGAGGTGACCGCCGCCAACCCCACCGCCGAACGCTTTTTTGTCGGCCTGCGCCTGAGCGAGGGCATTACCCCCGAACCCGCCGAATGGGCCCATTGGGAGCAGCCGATTGCCCGGTTCCTCGCCGACGGATTGCTCGAACGCGACGGCGCGCGCCTTCGCCTGACTCCGCGTGGCGTATTGCTTTCAAACGACGTACTCCAGGAATTCTTATGATCGATCTCCGTAGTGACACCGTAACCAAACCCACACCGGCCATGCGCCGAGCCATGGCCGAAGCCGAAGTCGGCGACGACGTTTATCAAGAAGACCCCACAGTCAATCGCCTGGAGGCGCGCGCGGCGGCCATTATGGGCAAAGAGGCGGGTTTGTTCGTGCCCACGGGCACAATGGGCAATACGATCGCTCTGAAGATGCACACCGTGCATGGCCAGGAGGTGATCTGCGAGGCCCGTGCGCACGTGCACAATTACGAGCTTTCGATGATGGCTTGGTTTGCCGGCTGCCTGGCCCGGGCCGTTCCGACGACGAACGGGTTGATGACCTGGGAGCAGATCTCAAAGGAGATCCGACCGGTCGGCCCGCACGCCGCGCCCACCGGCCTCATAGCCGTAGAGAACACGCACAACGTCGCCGGCGGAACCGTTTATCCGCTCACCCAACTGGCCGCCATCAAGCGAGGCGCCGAGAGCCGTGGATTGCCCGTTCATATGGACGGTGCCCGCTTTTTCCACGCTGCAACGGCGCTGGGCGTGGCACCGATCGAGATCGCCCAACACGCCGATTCCGTGATGTTCTGCCTGTCGAAGGGCCTCGGCGCGCCGGTGG
>JANODS010000126.1:0-1414 GCA_031412835.1 Acidobacteriota bacterium
GCGAACTTGGAGGGGCTCGGGGGGGGAACCGGTCATTGGAGCCGGCGACGCTTTTGTCACCAAGATCAACCCAGCTGGAACTCAGTTTGTCTATTCAACGCTGCTGGGCGGGAGTCTAGATGATCGCGCGGCGTCGGTGGCTTTGGGGGCGGATGGATCCGCCTGGGTAGTGGGAAATACTCTTTCAACCGATTTCCCTGTAACGCCGGACGCAACGCAATTGGCCAATCGCTCCGTAGGTGAAAAGTCGGACCTGATGACAGGCGATGGGTTCGTTGCGCAAGTGAGCGCGGATGGATCTCGCATCTTGTTCGGCACCTATATGGGGGGTAAGGCGGGGGACTTGCTCACCGGCGTTTCAGTACTAGCCGGCGGGTCGGTAGTAGTAAGTGGAACCACAGGATCAAGCGACTTGAACGTCACGGGATCGCCGGTGCAGGCGCAGTTCTTCGATTCTCCCGAGACATCCACGCCCCTCGGCGACTTGTTCTACGCGCGTCTGAACGAAGGCGGGGCGCAGGTGGTGACGGTGGCGGGGTTGGTGAACGCGGCTTCGTATGCGGGGGGCGGGGTGAGTCCGGGGATGAGTGTGACGTTGGCGGGGACGGGGATGGGGCCGGATGCGTTGGCCGGGGCGGCACTGGTGAATGGCGCGTTGGCGACGACGGTGGCGGAGACGCGGGTGACGTTTGATGGGGTGCCGGCACCGATCATTTACGTATCGGCGCGGCAATCGAGCGTGGTGGTGCCTTATTCGGTGGCGGGGAAAGCGTCTGTGGCGATGGTGGTGGAGTATAAGGGTGGGCGGTCGGCTCCGTTAACGGTGCCGGTGGTGGCTACGGGGCCGGGGCTGTTTTCGGCGAACGCTTCGGGCGCGGGGCCGGGGGCGTTTTTGAATCAGGATGGGAGTTTGAATACGGCGGCGAACGCGGCGGCGAAGGGGAGCGTGGTGATTCTGTACGGGACGGGAGAGGGACAGACGAATCCGCCAGGGCAAGACGGGCGGTTGGTGGGGGTGCCGTTGCCGAGTCCGGTGGCGGGGGTGCAGGTGACGATTGGCGGGGCGCGGGCAGAGATCCTATATGCGGGGGGAGCGCCGGGGTTGACTCCGGGGCTGTTCCAGATCAACGCTCGAGTGCCGGCGGAGACGCAAACGGGGAGTCAGTTGGTGGTGGTGCGGGTGGGGAATAATGAGAGTCAGCGTGGAATGACGATTGCGATCCGGGATTGATTGGCATACGACGGCGCTGGCGGTGGGGGCGCTGCTGGGCCACTTTTTATTGACGTGGCGGGCGGGCCAGGTGGGGCTCGACCCGCGGCGGGCGGCGGGGTTCAGCGCGTGCATGCTCGTGACGGCTGTGTTTGTGGGGCACTGGATATTTTTGGTGATGCAGGGGCGGACGGTGTTCCTGAT
>JANODS010000127.1:0-1949 GCA_031412835.1 Acidobacteriota bacterium
GTTTCCAACCTGTTCGGTGAAGAGGCTGGTGAAGGATTTGGCGACGGTGCAGGCGCAGCGGGCGGATGGGGTGGTAGGGACTAGGTTGGGTCCGCATGTGGAGCCGTTGCATCTGCAGGTGGTTTGCTTGGAGTTGTGGAAGAACAGCCCGACGCTTGAGGTAACGGAGACAGCGGGGGATGTGACGACGGCGTTGGGCGACTACTATGCGGGGGTAGTGGACAAGATGCCGGACCCGAGGAGTGTGCGGGAATGGGTGGGCGAGCGGTTGATTACCAAGAGTGGGATTCGGGGGCAGGTGCTGCTGGGCGTGGAGTCCAGCGAGGGATTGCCAAACAACGTGATTAAGAGGCTGGAGGCGGCGCACCTAGTGCGACGGGAGGAGCGGCCGGGGTCGGTTTGGTTTGAGTTGGCGCACGATCGGTTGGTGGGGCCGGTGCGCAAGAGCAACAAAGGCTTTTTCGCGAAGTTGGCTGCGGTGCAGAAGGCGGCAGCGGAATGGGAGGAGCGAGAGCGTCCGCCGAGTTTGCTGGCGTTGGGTGATGAGTTGATGGCGGCACAGCGATGGGCGGCGGCACAGATCCTGCCTTTGACGGCGGTGGAGGTGGCGTACCTGCTGGCGTCGGAAGAGGCGCAGGAGGCGAGTGACAAAGCGGTTCGACAGGCGCGGCGGGTGCGATTGCTAGCGATTGTTGCGACGGTGGTGAGTATCGTGGCAATGGTCGCGGGCGGGGTGGCTTGGAACGAGTATGGAAAGGCGAGGCAGCAGTATTTGCTGAGTACATGGCAGGGGGCGGCGCGGCAGGCGATCAGCGATTTGGCTTCGCACGCGGACGATGATCGGAGTGCCCTACTGGCGGTGCAAGCGTTGCGATTGTACCCGAGAACTTCGGGCGAGCCGGGGGGGCTGGTGGAGGAGGCATTGCAGAGCGCGCTGGCGCAGGGGGTGGTGGGCCATATTCTGTTGGGGAACACGAAGAGCGTGAATTCGATTGCGCTTGACGCCAGGGGCAATCGTTTAGCGTCGGCGGGTGGTGATGGGGAGGTAAGGATGTGGGACCTTCGGCAGCACGGTGTTGATCCGGTGAAATTGGCGGGACAGAAGGGAGAGGCTTACTCGGTGGTCTTTTCTCCGGATGGGAGTAAAGTGGCCGCCGCGGGGGAGGATAAGACGGTGCGGGTGTGGGAGGTGGGGAAGCCTACGGCGGTGGCTAAGGAACTCCAAGGGAACGGCGAAAAGGTTTGGTCGGTGGCCTTCTCGCGAGATGGCAAGTGGGTGGCTTCCGGGGGGGGGGACAGTGCGGTCCTCGTGTGGGATTTGGTGAATCCCACGGTGCCGCCGATTCGGCTGCTGGGAGCTCAGGAGACGGTTAAGTCTGTTGCTTTTCTGGCGGACGGCGAGGGGTTGGCGACAGGCGGAGAGGAGGGGTTGTTGCTATGGGATCTGCTTCGGCCGACCGCGCAGCCGCGAAGATATTATCCAGGCCCGGTGCAGTCGGTGGCCGTTTCCGGGGACGGGAAGCGGATGGCGGCGGCGGGGCCGGGCGGGCGCGTGTTGGTGTGGGAGCTGGAGCGGGCTGGCGCCCCGCCGCTGCAGTTGGCCGGTCATGAGGGGGCGGTAAGGTCCGTTGCGTTCAGCCAGGATGGCAAGCGGCTGGCTTCGGCGGGTGAAGATAGAACGGTGCGGATATGGGATTTGGACCAACCGTTACAGCGTCCGCTAGGGCTGATGGGACATCAGGGCGGGTTGGTCGCAGTGGCGTTGTCGGCGACCGGCGACCAGATCGCTTCGGCGGGGGAGGAGCAGGGGGTGCGAGTGTGGGAGGTCGGGTTAGCTTCCAGCGGTCCGGGTGTATTTTCGCAGCACCAGGGGGAGCGGGTGCACTCGGTGGCGTTTGCCGCGGACGGCAATCGGCTCTTTTCGACCAGTGGGGGGCAAGGGGTACTCG
>JANODS010000128.1:0-2929 GCA_031412835.1 Acidobacteriota bacterium
CCAACGCGGCGCTCTACCCAGAGAGCGCCTGGAGCACCCAATCCTGGTTGGGACTTGGCGCCGTCGCGGCACTCATCGCCATCCTCACGCTGGCCACCCTTCGCCTGCCGATCTACTATCGCTACTTCCTCCTCCTCGCAGCTATCTTCGCCGCCATCCCGTGGCTCGAAGTCCGCTGGGGTATTCACTTTCTTCAGCAGCCGTTGCGCTACAAGATTGAGCTCGAATTCGCCCTCGTACTCCTCGCTGTGTTCTCCGTCGCACCCCTTGTCGACCGTGCGCCCGTCTGGCTCCGCATTACGCTCGCCCTCGCCGTCCTCTGGCCCGCGAGCGAACAGATCGTCCACCTCCGCCGCTTCTCGAAAGAGGTCGTCCATCGCTCCGACCCCGTCGGCAGCATTGAATACCGGGCCGCGCGCTGGATGCGGCAAAACATTGCCGACAAAATCGTGTTCGCCCCCGGCTCCATCGCCCAATGGATGAACGCCTTCTCCTCCGTCCACCAGTACACTGGCGGCTCCTACCCCACCGCCCCCACCACCATGCAACAGACGCTCATGAACAGCGTGTTCTCCGAAACGAACCCAGATCGCGCGATCACTTTGCTCCAACAGGTCGGCGTCGAAGCGCTGGTCGTCTCCGGCAAAGCCAGCCCCGAATTCTGGAAGCCCTATGCCAAGCCCACGCAGTTCGCCGAGCGTCTGTCAGTCCTCTGGGAGGAGGAAGACACCCGCATCTACGCCGTCCCCCGCGGCCCCACTTTGACTCTAACTTGGAAGGATGATAACCACGTCTTCGCGTCCGGACCCGGCACCGCGCCCATCAACTGGCACCCTGGCTGGCAGGCCTACCGCGCTAACGGCCAGCCCTCGCCAATCACGAAGGATGCCCAAGGCCAGATCGTCACGATCGAGCCCGTCCTGCTCGTCTACGACGGCGGCATGGAGGCCAAGCTCTGCCGCCTCGTGAGCGTCCTTACGCTCCTCGGCTGCCTCGCCTGGCCCCTCCGTCGTCGCCGAGCGCTACCAGTCGATCACTGAGCCATCATCCGTGTCGTACTGCGTCAAATAGGGACGCGGCTCGCCCACCTGCGCCCGCAGCTTGTCTTCGTCGATCGTGATTCCTAACCCTGGGTCCGTCAACAGCGGCCGGTATCCATTCACGACCGGCGGCAGCGGCTTCTTCAACAGGTCGGAATATTCGTTATCTCCTCGTTCCTGAATCAGGAAGTTCGGAATCGACGCAGCCAGTTGCAAGCTCGCGGCCAGAGAACACGGCCCTTGCGGATTGTGCGGTGCCATCGGCGTATAGTACGCCTCGGCCATACCGGCGATAATCTTCAACTCCGTGATCCCGCCGGCGTAACAGATATCCGGCTGGAGAATCATCGCGGCCCGCTTTTCGAGGATCTCTCGAAAACCCCACTTCGTAAAGATGCGCTCGCCCGTAGCCAGCGGAATATGCGTCTTCTTGGCTAGCTCGGCCATGATGTCGACATTCAACGCCTGCACCACCTCTTCGTAGAACCAGGGGTAGAACGGCTCCAGCGCCTTCATCATCACGATTGCCGTCGGCGGCTGCACCGCCCCATGAAACTCCACCCCGATGTCGACTGCCTTGCCCACCCTTGCTCGTAGAGCCTTGAACCGCTCCACTACTTCCTCCACGAACATCTGCCCTTCGTTGTACTTGAACGGATAGCGCTTGGTCCCTTGCAGGCGCACCTTGATCGCGTTCACCCCCGTCTTGTCGCTCAGCGTCCCGTAGACCCTCACCCGGTCCCGCGTCGGCCCACCGAGCAGCTTGTAGACGGGAACACCGTACACTTTCCCTTTGATGTCCCAGAGCGCCTGGTCAATGCCGCTCTGAATCGCTGTCTTCACCGGCCCCCCGCGATAGAAAGCGCCGCGATGGATCGCCTGCCAGTGATGGGTCACGCGACACGGGTCTTGTCCTACCAGATAGTGGCCGACCTCCAGCGCCCCGGCCGCGCAGGCCTTCGCGTCATCTTTCAACATCTCGCCCCAACCGGTCACCCCGGCGTCGGTCGAGATCTTCACAAACACCCACGAGTTCTTCAGGACGAAGGTTTCGATCTTCGTCACCTTGATCACATCGTTCGGTCCGACGGCCGCGGCGTCCGTCCGCGCGGCAGTGAACATCGCGTCCAGGCCCACCAGCCCGGCCCCCCGCAAAAGTGTTCGGCGGTCAATTGGCATCTATCGCTATCTCCTAGAATTGAGTACGCGCTCACACGGGGCGGAACCAGACCGCCGGCGGCATTCGCGCGCGATCCTGTAAGTTGATCACATCCACTGCTGCAAAGCATCTCCCCGCGACCACGAGGAAAAACGCTATTGCGCCGCTGGAGCGAAAACAAGGCCGCTAGGGAGTTCTTCGCCGAAGAGGCGGGCGAGGGACTCCGCGGAATCGGTGGATCGCCCATCGAGCCGGGCGAGGAGCTTTTCAGCGTCCTTGTCCTGACTGATGCGGGCGGTCACCAAGCTGATCGTGGCCGGGGGGACATCGAGCGACGCGTTTCCAGTCTTTTGGCAGAGCGCCACGACGGTTTCGGCGACGTGGGGATGGGGGTTTTTGATGAGCTGCTCGGCCCAGCGGGCGACGGTCCCGGCTGAGAGGACAAGGTTCGTCTGGCCGTAGAAAAGCTTGCGGGCACCCAGGCGGCTGAGACACCAGAGGTCGGCGTCTGGATGCGTCGACTGGTTCGTCCGAAGGCGTTTGAGAATAGCCTCGCCTAGCTCGGTTCGGGTACCGGCGGGAAGGTGCTCCAGGCTGGCGGCGGTGCGCCAGAGCTCGCGGAGCAAGCTCGTGTTGATGCGGGGGACCTTCTTGTTGCCCTTAGGAAGGATCTGGCCGGCGAGGCGCTGGTAGATGTCGGTCTGCTGATTGCGGTTGAGACCACCGGCGA
>JANODS010000129.1:0-1994 GCA_031412835.1 Acidobacteriota bacterium
TGACGCCGGTGGCTGGCGATCTGTTGGCTGCCAAAGCGGGAAAGTAGCCAAGATGTCGAGACGAGACGGATACACCGTCTCGTCTCGCTCGTTGAGGGAGCCATCCCGCGAGCCGGTTAGTGTCAAGTTAGTGTCAAATGCCAGTCTGTGGGGTGGCATTCTCGATCTACGCCGAGCAGCAAGTTGTTTGTAATCAATAGGGCTGGGGCAGTGATGGCTGCTTCACACGCAGGAGGTCCGGGGTTCGAGCCCCTGCGCGCCCACCATCGCTTCTTTTCTCGATGGATTAAGTCGCCGCCGATGACCGAGGGTATACTCGGCGCCTCAAGTGCTTGTAGGCAGTCACCGAGGGAACGTTGGCGTGGGGTCCTTTACCGTTGGCGACTACGACCTCTCAATGACCTAAATCTCCCTCGCTCCCTATCAAACATAGCCCAGGTAGCGGAGAACGGCGACAATTACGACGAGGGCGATAGTTCCAAAAATTACGCGAGCGATAGGGGAGAAATTAGGGGTATTGGGTTTGGCCATGGGCCGAGCATATCATCTACAGACCCATTGGCTTATCCGGGCCGGGGATCTTCATCGAATAGACTGAGCCACACCTAAAGCTGATCGTGCCACGTGGCATGGTGACGCCGATCCGTTCATCATCCGCACCGCTCGAACCGATTCTGTCCGGAATTGGCGCGGTGTGTCGTGATAAAGTGACAGTGTGTTGTTTGCGATACTGTTCTTCATGGTGGTGGGAGTTTGCGCCGGGCAAACTCTGACGGGAGTGGTGCGGGACCCGGCGGGGTTGCCGTTAGCGGGGGCGCGGGTGGAGTTGGTGGGGGCGGGGATGAGCCAGACGACGGGGGCAGATGGGATGTATCAGTTTCTGGGGCTGGCACCGGGCGAGTATCGGGTGGAGATATCGCGGGAGGGTTTTCGAACGCTCCGGCGGGAGGGTTTGGTGGTCCGGGTGGGAGAGCGGGTGGTGTTGGATCTTGAGTTGGGATTAGGGGAGGGGAGTGAGCGAATGGAGGTTACGGGGGCTCCGCCGTTGCTGCAGGCGGCTAGGGGAACGGTAGGGTTTGCGGTGGAGCAGCGGAAAGTAGTTTCGTTGCCGCTGGATGGGCGGAACTTTGTGCCGTTGTTGGCGTTGTCGCCGGGAGTCAGTTTGCCGCCGGGGAGCGTCTTGCCGCGGATCAACGGGAGTCGGCCGCGGGTTAGTGAGTATATTTATGACGGGATAAGCGTGTTACAGCCGGAGCCGGGGCAGGTGGCTTACTATCCGATTCTGGACGCTATCGCGGAGTTTCGGGTGGAGACGAATAGTTACTCGGCGGAGTATGGGCGGTCGAATGGGGGAGTGATTCTGGTTAGTCAGAAGACGGGGACGAACGCGGTGCACGGGACGATGTTTATGTTTTTTCGCAATGAGAAGCTGAATGCGCGAAATCTGTTTGCTTCGACGGGGGAGAAGCCGCAGTTCCGGAGGAATCAATATGGGTTTGTGTTTGGGGGGCCGATTCAGAGGGATAAGACCTTCTTCTTTGTGGCATGGCAGGGAACGCGGTTGAATACGGGGGTGGTGCGGGTGAGTACGGTGCCGACGCTGGCGCAGCGGCGGGGGGAGTTTTCGAGTGTGGTGATGGATCCGGGGCGGGGGCCCTTTGCGGGGAATGTGATTCCGCTGAGCCGATTTGATCGGGTGGCGCGGGGTTTAGTGGAACGATATCCGGCTCCGAATGTGGCGGGGGCGGGGGCGAATAACTATCGGCGGGTGGGAGATGACGATACGGCGAGCGACCAGTTTGACGGACGACTCGACCGATACGTTGGGGCGCGGCAGCGGGTGTTTGGACGTTACTCGTTTTTGCGGGATGAGAGTCGGCCGGTAAGCCCGTTGCCGGATGGGAGCGGGATTGTTCTCTCTGGAGTTACAGTGACGCGGGCGGATAGTGTGGCGGGGGAGCATACCTGGAACCGGTCGGCGAATGCGGTGAACC
>JANODS010000130.1:0-4087 GCA_031412835.1 Acidobacteriota bacterium
CGTGCCCTTTGGATTGGGCGTCGCGTCACGGTTGATTTGGAGCGTGGCCGTCGTTGTGCCTGAACCGGGCGGCAGCACGCTGGGAGAAACTGTAAGCGCGGCCGAGACCGGCGAGCCAACCCAGAAGGTGGCGGAGGTCAATACCGGGTTGAGCTGGATCTGCTGGTCGTAAAGACCCACCTCAATGCGATACGGCCCTTCTTCCCTGCCGGTTGTATTGATCGGGGTCGCGAACGGGAACGTTTGCACCGCCGACCCCAGTGCGAGAAGCACTTCGCCGCCATAAATGTTGAAGCCAACGTTGCGGTTGGCGGCGTTGAAAATGTTGTAGTAAAGCTGGGCGGTCCGCGCTTGATTGCTCGCGTTAAAGATGCGGGCGCTGATATTAATGATTCCACCGACGGCGGTGGCGGGAGGCGAAAACGTGATGTTGTCAACGACGACGAACTCCGGTCGGACAGATACAGACGCCGGCAAACGGCGGGGGTTGGCCGGATCATCGCTCGGCGTGACGACGATTTCAAAGGCGAACGGAGCCAGCGTTCCGGTCGAAGTCAACGTCAGCACGGGCTGGGTAAAACCAGGGAAGAAACTGTTCGTGGCAAACCCGCTGCGCACTGTGAAACTCGAGACATTGAACGATCCGGTGACGCCGGACGGGAGCCCGTTGACGGAAAGGTTGAAGGTGCGCGGACGGGCCGTCGGGTTGTCGACGTAGATTCCGAAGTTCGTGGCGACGTTCGGCAGGCTGACCTGCGAATTGGGGAACAGAATCGCATTGAACGATTCGCCGGGGAGTTTCTCCAACGCGGTATTCACCGCGCACAGCTCCGTCCCAATGGCGTTGATGGCACTGACAACTCCGCCGACTGTCGCCCCGTTAAGGGCATCGCGGGCCGCCTGTAGCGTGGGGCGAACGGCGGTCAGCGGCGCGGTATTCAATTGCGCCAATAAGTTATCGAGAGTAGTCAACGTGGCCGTCTTCAGGATGGCGTTGTCAGGTGACCCGGCGAGCGTGTTCAGGCGCGATCCTAGTTCCGTGAGCACGCCGCCGAGCCCGGTTCGATCAATCGCGATCGCCCGGCCAGCCGCGCGGAGAGCGCAGTTCGATGCGTCCGTGCCAATGCCCACAGGGAGCAACCAGAGAGACCCTTGGTTTGTGCCGAACACCGTCCGGATGGCCACCGAAAGCGCGGCGTTGAACGCGGTGGAACCAGCGGCGGTAATCGTCAACCGCTGGGTGATCGTCTGGCCCACCGGGACGGTAACGGAGGCGGAAAGGCCCGTCACCGTCAGTCCCGAAGACGCCGCCATACTCAGCGCCGCGTTCGTCACGGCTTGGTTGCCGACGTTCTGAATCGTGAGTTCAACTGTGGCGCTGGTGCCGGGTCGCAGAGTAATCGACGCCGGCGAAGTGCGCAGTTGCACGCCGAGAATGGCCGGAACGATCAGGGTCGTGCTGATCGCTGACTGAACGCCCGTGCTCTCGTTCGTCACCTTTGGTTGAATGAGCAAAGAGGTGCCCGCCGGAGGCAAGGGCGCAGGCGGAGTGACGCAAAAGCCGAGTTCGACCGTTGCTCCCGGTGGCACTTGAATCCGCGGTCGGCTGAACTGATAGCCGACGCTGAGCGAATCCTGGTTCGTATTGACGGTGTAGCTTTGCAACGTGGAGCCGAGGTTTTGCACGCGAAATTTGTATACGCTGGCGAACTCCGCGCCGCCGATGTCGGTAAAGAACAGCGGCTCTGGAAGGAGCGAAACCCGCGTCTCGGCAACCGCGCCAGGCGTGACCGGTCCAGGCACGCCATTGATCAAGTCCGCGCCGAGGAACTGATACACCTCGGGGTCGCCATTGATGTTCTTCGTCAGCCATTCCTTTGCGAATTTCAGTCCCGCATAGAGTCCTTTCGTCAGACTGAGCAGTAAGTTGGCACTTTCCGGTAAAGGCGGGAAACCGGCGTTCTTGTCGGTGAAGATTTTGAAGGCGGAAAAGACGCTCACCTTCAACGCATCGCCCACCGGAGTGCCGCCACCGATCGTTAGATTCCCGAAGGTTTGCCCCACCGCATCCTTACCTCTCCTTACTTCCCGGGCCATCTCGGCACCGCTCGCAACGCCGCTCAAGATCCCGCTGGCAAACACGAGCCCCGCTAGGCCAATGCCGTTCACCTGCCCGCAAAACTCGGCGATTTTCGCGTTGTAGTTCTGATTTACGATCTCGGCGGAGATGAACTCGGCGATCGCGCCGTGCGATCCGTCTTCGAACGTGCTGATCGTCTCCCCTGTATTGGGATCGTATTCGAGCCAAGCCATCCGGGGCAAGCCGTTCACGACCACTGGCTGACGCGGCGTGAGTACGATACGGCCCCGCACTGTGGCATCGGTGATCAACGCGCGAGCGGCCTCAGAGATACTCAGGGTGCCCAACGCGGAGACGTTCGGCGCACCGATTACCGTAAGCCCGTCCGTGGCCCCGTTCAATACGTCAAATGCCGAAACCGCCGGAAGGCCGCTGCTCGTCGCGAGCACTTCGCCTTCCAGCGCCGACTCCACGCTCCCGCGCATCAATTCAAAGGCCGCCGTGGCCGCATTCCGCTGATACGCCTCCCCAACCGTCAAGAGATCGCGTTTGAGCAAATCGAGACCGAACGCCATGCGACCCGCCGTGCGTTTGGAAGTGGCCACAATAATCCGCGGCCGGTTATACCAAGCCCGAACCAGATAGCCGGTCTGTAGCTGCGGTAGAAAACGGTCCGCCGCTCGCGCCCACCCGGCGGCGTTCAACTCATTCACGACAGTGCTCAAAGCCCGCGAAAGCTTCAATCCGTCCTGCATCGTCGTAAGCTGGGCGGGACTCAATGGCCCCTGGGTCGGCAGTGCGTCCAGCCTCGGCTGGATCAGGGCCGCTTCGGTCTGCAACACGCGCAGACGCGCTTCGAGCAACGGGAACACGGCTGTTCCTTCTAAACCACCGAGGATATTGAGGGTGGTTACATCCTGCTCCGAGATGGTGGCCTGAAGGTCTCCCGGTTGCACCGTAATTCGCCCGCCGTTCTGGCGAGCCGCCACCCCGAGCCGATCCACCAGCGTCTTGCGATACGTCTGCTTTTGTTCGTTGCGGTCCTCGGCATCGACCTCGACAAATAGGCCGGTTAGAATGATGCTGCTCAGCGGAAAGTTGGTCAGGCTCTCTTGAAAGTCGGTGCCGCGGATGACTTCGTGTTGACGGGCGTCCTGACGCGGATCGCCGACGATGAGGTAGGGCGAATAGGTATAAACGTTCGCCGAAGCCGTCAACCCGGCCAGCGAGCGAGTGGAAAGAAAGTGGCCGATGCTGATCGGCTTGCCGTAGATTTCCGCCGTCTCGAACGTCTGTTCCAGCACCTTGGCGGTGCCCACGCCAAGCCCAAACAGCGCCCCGGCCGCGTTGTAGCTTTCCACCATCAAGCGCACGGTGACCTTCTGCCGAAGCGCATCCGGAATGTCGGTGAACCGGCTGGAGACGGTGCCATAAACCTGGCCCATCACCGCGGCTTTCAGGGTAGGGTCCATCGCCGCGTTGGCGGTTCCGAACTCCACCCAAAAGTGGGGATTGATATAGTTTGCGACGTAACTGTTCGTCGGAAAGGAAAGCCCGGTGTCGGGCGGGCAGCCGAGGACTTGGTAGCGCTGCGCGAACATCGACTCGATGACGACGTTGTTGTATTGCGAGTTCAACGCACCCTGTACGTAACGCGCAGTCAGGCCCGAAGCGCGGAGCAGGGCCACCAGCAGGCTTGCGCGGTCAAGGGAGTTCCCGGCTCGGGAATACAAAACACCCCGCGCGCCGCGAAGCGAGGTCGTATAGAGTTCCAGACCGATTTGGTCGCGAACGAATTCGAAGATGCGTTGCGGGTCTCGTCCCAGGGCGGCGGCTTGTGCGACGACCGCCGGATCCGTTGGATCGTCGGCGGGCGAAGCCAGGAGCGGGGCTATGAGTAGCGCAAGCGCGCCCAAAAATGAAAGCCAACGAGAAAGCATCGTTCGTCCTCACCAAAAAGTGAATTATGTTCAACCTTCAGTGAGGACGAATTGGCAGACATCACGC
>JANODS010000131.1:0-3566 GCA_031412835.1 Acidobacteriota bacterium
CTTCGGCCAGGTAGCTTTTACGTTTTTGAAAAGGAAAATTTCCATGTCTCAAACCACTAACGGATGATCAAATATTGCGCCGCGCCGAACGTTCCCGGCTCAACGGCAAGAAAAGCAAGGGTCCAGTCACACCAGATGGCAAATATCGAAGCTCCATGAACGCGATTGCAACCGGGGAGCACGTAGAACTTCATAAGGAGGATTTACCCCCGTTTTACGCCCTCCTGACGACCGATGATCGGGAAGCCTATGTCCGCTCCCACCAAAGTCACATGCGAAAGTTCCGGCCGGATTCCGAGCTCGAACTCGCTCTGCTCCGCCGCATGGTCTGCGCCCTTTTTCAATATGATCGATTCACCAGCCTATACGCGGAGGCGCTGCAGAGAGACCTCGACCAAGTCCTGCGCGAATATCCGTCCCTGAGCATGGGCGAGCAGTTTCTCAACGGCAACATCCGGATGGCCAAACAGAAAGATTTTCTCCGCTACATCGAACGCGGCCAAAAATTCCAATTCGCCGCCTACAACGGCTTTATCAAAACATTGCAACTGGTTCGCAAGGGTTTCCCGGTCGATCCGCCGGAGCCCGTCGATATCAGCGCCGACTCGAAGGAGATCGAAGATCCGGGTCCGGAGCCTGCCGTCGTGGCCCAGATCTTGGAAATGGCCGACCAGGCAAAAAAGGAACTCAGCTTTGTCCTGCCGCTCTATGTCGTTAACATGTTGAAAGATAAGCAGCTTATGTCTAAAGTTGCCCCGGATTACGACCTCGGTGATTTACTCTTCCGCTTTGGGTTGCGGAAGCCGCCGATCGCGGCTTAACCCCGTCAGCAGAGTTGTTTACTCCGAAAATCGTTGCCCCCTCACTTTTTAGCGGATAAGTGAGATCGACCCCCGCTCGGCTTAAATCCCTTAGCCCGGATCTGATTTGCCTTAGTTTGACAAATTTTTTAAGGATTCTCCGCATCATCAGGTGTGCGGATAACAACCCTTTCTATAATCGCTACCCTAGCCCTGGCCCCTCTGGCCCTCGCCCAGATCACAATCTACCCCGGAGCGTCCGGGATCCCTAAGGGCACCACCCGGCAAATGTCGGCCTATGTGCCCCTCTCGCCCAACACAGTCACCTGGGCCATCAACGGCACCGTCGGAGGCAGCGCCACCTACGGCACCGTCTCCCCCACCGGAAAATATACTGCGCCGACCGTCATCCCACCCGACAACAAGATCACGATCCAGGTCACCAGCACCTCGAACGCCACCAAGTTCGGCACCGCCCAAATCTCCATCACCCAGCCGCTCGTCTACGTCTGGAGCGCCTACCCCAATACCGTCACCCCCGGCGCCGTCTCACTCAGCATCAACGGTGCCGGCTTCGTCTCCGGCGCGGTCGTCACCATCAACGATCAACCCCTGCCCACCGCCTACCTGTCCCCGACTTCTCTCAAAGTCACCGGAAACGTACCGGTCTCTATGCTAGGCCTCGCCAAGCTCCGAGCCATCAATCCAGGCCCCGGCTCAACGACCAGCGACCCCGTTAATCTAACTGTCAAGTCCTCCGCCGTCAGCCTTTCGCTCAACCCCTCCTCGATAGCCCTGCCCATCAACACAAGCCAAGCCGTCACCGCCACCGTCACCGGCAGCGTCAACACCGCCGTCACCTGGTCCACGAACATCGGCACCATCTCCGCCGCCGGCCTCTACACCGCCCCGGCCATCCTCCCGAATCCGCCCACCGCGCTCGTCACCGCCAAGAGCGTCGCCGATCCGCTAGTCGCCGTCTCGGCCGTCGTCACACTCAACCAGCCCGCCGTCACCGTCTCCGTCTCCCCCGCCGCGGCCCAACTCTTCCTCAACGGTACCCAGCAGCTCTCGGCCACCGTCGTCGGCAACGCCAACACCGCCGTTACTTGGTCCGCCACCGCCGGCACCATCAGCCCCACCGGCCTCTTCACGGCACCCGCAGCCATGCCCAATCCGGCCAGCATCACCGTCACGGCTACCAGCGTCGCCGTTCCCACGGCCCTCGGCAAAGCGCTACTCACCATCAAACTCGCCCCGCCAGCCATGCCGAATCTCTCCCACGCCCGCTTCCTCGACCAAGCCGCTTTCGGCCCCACCACCGCCGAACTCCAGACCCTCGGCCAGATGGACATCGACGCCTGGCTCACGAACCAACTCAACCTCCCCGCCAGCCCCATCGCCATCCCGGCCACCAACACCCTGGCAGCCTCGCAGTATCTCAACCGCATCGTCACCGCCCCGGACCAACTCCGCCAGCGCATCATCGCCGCCCTCGGCAAGATCATCGTCATCTCCGCCCAAAAGAACCCCTACTCGGACGAAGTCGTCCCCTACCTCCAAATCCTCAGCAAACACGCCTTCGGAAGCTACCGCCAGCTTCTGTCCGACATCACCGTCAGTCCCCAGATGGGCAAGTATCTCGACCTCGCCAACTCGAAGACTCCCGCCGCCAACGAGAACTATCCCCGCGAGCTCATGCAGCTCTTCACAACCGGCCTCATCATGCTCAACCCCGACGGCACTCCCCAACTCGACGCCCAAGGCAATACCGTTCCGACCTATAACCAAGCCACCGTCGCGCAAACTGCGCTCGCCCTCACCGGCTGGACTTATCCCACTGCCCCCGGCGGAACCCCCAACGTCTCCAACTGGGAAAACTTCAGCGCCCCGGCCATGGAAGCCCGCGAGCAGTTCCATAACAAGTCCGCCAAAACTCTCATCGGCGGCTGTCCTATCCCCGCCGGCCTCACCGTCGCCGTCGAGACCAACGCCGTCCTCGATTGCGTCTTCAACCATCCCAACACGGCTCCCTTCATCGTCACCCGGCTCATCCGCGACCTCGTCACAAGCAACCCCTCACCGGCATACGTTCAACGCGTCGTCGATGTCTGGAACACGAACGGACCCGCTGGCAAGGGCGACCTAAAGGCCGTAGTCACCGCCATCCTGAAAGACGCCGAAGCGCGCCAGGACCAGGCCACCATCAACCAGGGCCGCCTGAAGGATCCCGTCTACCACATCGCCTCTTTCATTCGTGCACTCAACGGCAACATCACCCCGGACAACCTGCGCGGCTGGACCTTCGTTCAGATGGGCCAAGCCCCGCTCGCTCCCGCCTCGGTCTTCGGTGCTTACTCGCTTACCTATCGCATTCGCGGCGGAGCCCTCGCCGGTCCCGAGTTCCAGATCTACACCCCCACCGAGTCCATGCTCCGGGGCAACTTCATCTACGAGATGCTCACGAGCCCCAACCAGTCGGATCTCAACATCAACCTGGGCCCCTTCATGGCCCTCGCGGCCGACAAGAACGCCGTCATCGAACAGGTCAATGCCACGCTCCTCTACGGACGCATGCCGCAGTCTTTGAAGTCCAGCCTCGCCACCGCCATGGCCGCTGCCTCCGACAACAATCAGGCGGTCCTCACCGCCCTCTACCTCACGGCCCTCAGCGGCTACTATGCCGTCCAATACTAAGGAACTCACCATGACGAACTCCAACTCTCTCTCCCGTCGCTCCCTGCTCCGCCTCGCCACCATGGCCGG
>JANODS010000132.1:0-1142 GCA_031412835.1 Acidobacteriota bacterium
GCGAGGCGGCTGTGTTGGGCGGCTAGTTCGGCGTCGCCGAGGCGGAAATAGACGCGGCTGAGAAGGCCGTGGGCTTCAGCGAGTTGGGGATTTAGGGCGACAGCTTGGCGGAGGGCTTCGGCGGCGCGGGGCCACTGTTCCTGCTGGACAAAAGCACGACCGAGGAGGTAGTGAAAATTGGGAATGCGCTGGTAGGGGGGCGGGGCGGATTGGAGGAGCGCGAGGACTTCGGCGACGCGGCCTTCGCGATAAAGGAAGTGGCCGAGGGCGAGGAGGGGATCGGGTTCGGCGATGGGGGCGGGGTCGCGTTGGCGGAGCTGGAGGGCGGCGCGAAGGACGGGTTCGGCGGCGGGGCGGCCGAGGGCGTCGAGGGCTTGGCCGCGGGCGGTGGCGACCCGCCAGGAGGCCGGGGCGCGGTCGAGGGCGGCAAGCGATTCGGCGAAGCGGTCGAGAGCGTAGAGGGCGCGGGCCCAGTAGTAGCAGGCGTCGGGTTCTTTTGGGTTCATACGGCAGGATGAACCCAACGGGGGCTCGGCGCGGCGGTAATCGCCGAGGGCGGCGTAGACGATGCCGAGGGATTTCGTACAGTACGAAGTGGGCGGGGCTTTTTCGAGGAGCTGAGTGGCGGCTTCGAGTTTGCCCTGGCGGAAGAGGGCCACGCCATCGTCGCAGCAGGCATCGCAGGAGGCGGCGAGAAGGAAGAGGGCGATCATTTGGGGAACCCGGGGAGTTTTCGCAAGTAGCGGCTCGGTTCCTGGGGGCGGCCGAAATTGTTTTGGCGATGCCAAGTGAAGATCAGGCGGCGGCGAGCTCGGCTGGCACCGACGTAGAAGAGGCGGTGCTCTTCGGTGAGGCGGCCTTCTTTCTGCGCGAGCCAGGCGGGGAACTCGTTGTCGGTGGCGGCGGCGAGGATGACGGTGGGGAATTCGAGGCCTTTGGCTTGGTGGACGGTGAGGAGGAGGACGCGGTCTTCCTTCTGCAGATAGCGGTCGGCGTCGTTGCCGAGGGAGGAGATTTCGAGGACGGCTTCGGTGGCAAGATCGGGGGGGAGGGAGGGGTCGTCGTAGCGTTCGAACATGGCGCAGAGATCGACCAAGTTTTGGACGCGGATTTCGCCGGAATCCTGTTTGCGGTACCACTCG
>JANODS010000133.1:0-7988 GCA_031412835.1 Acidobacteriota bacterium
TCCTCATCCCTGATTCCGGCCTCGGTGAGGCCGCCACCAGCATGCCCCTTACCGGCTCCGGCGTCCTGCTGAACTCCCAGTGCGAAATCAACGCCAGCGGTGCCGTCGTCACCCAAACCGGCCCCCAGCTAACCGTTACGCTGCCCATTCGTTTCACCAACGAATGGATCCAGTCTAAGCCCAAGGCCGTCTGGACCGCCGTTCAGACCCTCTCCGGTCAACGCAGCATCTGGCAAGCTCTCGGCGTCGTCCGACCGCCCTTTTAACCGGCCGTCGAATTTCCGGGTTGTGATAACATCAGGCCCATCACTATGCATCCGCGTCTCTGGGCCGTCCTTCTTGCTGCTTCCCTCCTCTTCGTGGCGTACTCCCAAGTCCCCAACGAAGCCTTCCGCCAGCGATCCCTCGCCGCTGAAAAAACCGGCCTCGCCGAACCGTTTCGCGGCGTAACCACAAACGGCACCGTCCAGCCCGGGCTCTTCTCCCTTCGTTCCACCAAGGTCTCCACCGAACCCGCCCGCCGCGCCGCCGTGGCCTTCCTCGCCGCCCTCACCCCCGCCCAGCGCCAGAAAACAGCCTTCCCCGTCGACGACATCGAATGGCGCAAATGGATGAACCAGGATTTCTACGTCCGCCAGGGAATGAAGTTCAAAGACATGTCCGACCCCCAGCGCGAAGCCGTCTTCGGCCTCCTCAAAGCCTCGCTCAGCGCCAAAGGCGTGCAACTCTCCCGCGACATCATGCACCTGAACGAAACCCTCGGCGAACTCAACAACAATGACTTCGTCCGCTACGGCGAAGGCGAATACTGGGTCACTCTAATGGGCGAACCGTCGAAAGACAAACCCTGGGGCTGGCAACTCGACGGCCACCACCTCATCATTAACTACTTCGTCCTCGGCGACCAAGTCGTCATGACCCCGACCTTCCTCGGCTCCGAACCCGTCATCGCCACCTCCGGCAAGTACAAAGGGACCACCATTCTCCAGGACGAACAGGCGCTCGGCCTTCGTCTCGTCCAATCCTTCACTCCCGACCAACAGAAAAAGGTCATCCTCGAATCCAACAAAACCAAGAACTACAATCTAGGCGAAGCATTCAAAGACAATCTGGTTCTTGACTACGCCGGCCTTCCCGGCTCAGGCATGACCGCCGCGCAAAAGCAGCACTTACTCAACTTAGTCGGCTCCTACGTGGGCACCATGGACCCCGGCCACGCGAAAATCAAAATGGACGAGGTCCGCAAGCATCTCGATGCCACCCACTTCGCCTGGATCGGCGGTACCGAAGAGAAAAGCGTCTACTACTATCGCGTCCACAGCCCGGTGATTCTGATCGAATTCGACCATCAAAACCCCGTCGGCCTACGCCATCTCTCCAAAGCGCCTAGCCTGCCCGATCACGAACACATCCATACCGTCATGCGAACTCCCAACGGCAATGACTACGGCAAAGACTTACTCCGCCAGCACTACCTGAAGCACCCGCACTAATCGATCCGCGCAAAGTACCCGGTCTTGTGTCGAAGCTCCAGCCCGGGCTTCTTGCTGCGAATTCGAATCTTCCGAAACGTGCCATCGCCCGGCCCCGCCGAAGAGGCGTACGCCAAATCGTAGGACGATCGCAAAACGTCGCCGATTTGGCGGAACGCATCCCGCAGCGATTTCGCCTCTCCGGCGTCGAACTCTAACCCGCCGGTCTCTTTGGCTAACCGTTCCATTACGCCCCGCCCGTACTTGTTGCGGGCGTTCCAAACGCCCTTCCGCACTTCGGTATAACGCAGGCAGAAGACCGTGCTGCCCGTACGCTGGGCCGCTTCAATCGCCTCCAGCATGTGGTGGGCGCTCGCGTTGTCTTCCCCGTCTGAGAAGACGAGCAGCGCCCGCCGTCCGTCGGCCTTCGCCAGCAACTCCTCGGCCCCATAGTAGATCGCGTCGTAAAAGGCCGTGCCTAGCTGTCGTTGCTCGACGGGTCCGACCCGGGGGAAGGTCGTCTTACTCTTCCGGTCCTGATACTCCTTCAGGTTGTCCGTGATCTGCTCGATGCGATTGGTCGGAGCCGATACCAACCGCAGATTGTTCCCGAAACACAGCAGAAACGCCTGATCGCGGGCTTGCAGAGTCGTCTTGAGAAACTCTTCCAAGTTGCGCCGATGCTCTTTGAGATAGTCCCTCTGGCTGCCACTCGAATCGGCGATCAAGCCAATCGACAGCGGGGTATCGCCGCCTTGCGAGAAGTGTGAGATGGTCTGCCTCGCCCCGTCTTCATACACTTCGAAATCGTCCTTCGTTAAGCCCTTGATCAGCTTTCCCTGCCCATCCCGGACGGAGAACGGAAGGTTGACCAGGTTAACTTCCACCCGGATCTGGAGCAGTAGGAGTCGAAACAGTTCTCGTCTGAGCATAAGAATAAAAAAAGGGCTGAAGCCGAAGCCCCAGCCCTCACTTAGCTTACAGGAACGAGCCGGTTAGAACTCGTACCGCAACGCCAACTGTACCACCCGGGGCGCCATCGCACTCTGGAACTGGCCAAAGGTGGCCGGTGTCGTGAGCGACAGGCTGGGGTTGAAGAAGTTCACGTTATTAAACGCATTGAACGCCTCCACCCGGAACTGCAAGCTGTGTCCCTCGAAAGGCAGGAAGAAGCGCTTCGCCAGGTTAAAGTCGAAGTTCTTCATGCCGGCCAGTCGCAGGATGGCGCGGGTTCCGGTCGAGCCCGGATACTGCCCGACGTAGCTGTTCACCGCACTGGTATTCCGATAGATCGAAGGCACGCCCCGCTGGTCAAAGCCAACGCCGCTTTCGGGCGCTGAGCCACCAGGCTTGACCTGTGCAATCGAGCTGGTCAGATAGTTAGTTGGATAGTAGCCGCCGTTGGTGATGGTCGTCGGCAGGCCCGAACGGTACCGCATCAACCCCGACACTTCCCAGCCACCAATAATGTTGTTGACGACGCCGTTGACGCCGCTCAGGAACTTCTTGTTCTTGCCGAAAGGCAGTTGATACAAGCCGTTCATGTTGATCTGATGCCGAGAGTCGAAGTCCGAACTACCTCGAAACGCCTTGGCATTGAAGCTGTCCTGCACGATTGCGCCGCCGTTGCCAGCGCCCGACTCCGGAGCCGAAGACAGGTCCAGCGAATGCGACAACGTGTAGTTGAAGTCAAAGCTGAAGCCAGCCGAAAGCGCCCGGCGAACCGTCAACGTCCCGCCGTGGAACGACGAGTTGCCGACGTTCATCCAAGTCCGGTTGCCCGCGTTCTGCATCGGGAAAAACGTGTTGCATCCCAGCGCCGAAATGCAGTTCGGAAACTGCGTGCTGCGCTCGCGGTCCATTTGGTTCAAAGCGTCCAGGTCCGACCCGTCGTTCTGGTCGTACAGGGCGTTGAAGTAGTTCGCGGTGGCGTTGCCGGGCTGATAAAGCCCCGCCAAACCCGGAAACATGTTTTCAAAGAACGGAACGGAACCGACAAGCGAAGGGTTGGCCTTCACCTGCGCGGGAGTTACGCCCTTCAAGAACAAGTCATAGAGTGCACCCGAAGCCTGCGCCCACGTCTGACCAGACTTCTGGTCCTTGAACTGGGTCAAGGGCTGGAATGTGTCAAGCTGCATCAATTGCTTGTGCGCCATGCGGCCCACGTAGCCGACTTCGACGGTCAGCTTACCCGGCAGTTGCCGCGCAAAGCTGGCGTTGAGCAAGTAGGCATAAGGCGTCCGCAGGTTCGAAGCAATCCCCACTTGGCTATTAAAGCCGCCGTTAATCGCCGGCGGCTGAAACGGAAACTTTGCGTTCGGTGCCACGGGTAGGGTCGGCAGCCGACCGCCAGTATAGCGCGCGGACGTGGAGAAGTCCGTGTTGAAGGGCTGGGTGACTTGGCTAGCCAAGCCGGGCGACCCGGTGCGGTCGAACTCCGTGACCAGATCCGAACCAAAGCGGTCGTAAGCGATCCCCGCGCCCATGCGGAACACACTGCCGGTGCCGAGTAACTTGCCGAACATGCCGTCTTTCTTGTCCGGATTGTAGGCGATCGCGACTCGCGGTGCCCAGTTATTCTTATCCGGAGCATACCAACTGGCCTTGCCGTTCACCGGTCCGTTTAGGTCATAGGTCAACAGCGCGTTCGGCAGCACCCGTCCGGGGATGCCGAACTGCGAAGCACCAACCCGCTCCGCCCAATACTGCTGCATCGAAACCGTGGTCGCCACCTGAGTACCACCTGTTTCATAAGGGACGCCAAAGTAGGAGTAGCGAATCCCGGCCGTGATGGTCAGGTCCTTCCGGGCCCGCCACGTGTCCTGAATGTAGAACTCGTACTCTTTGTTGTTGAAGCCGCGCGCCGCCGGTTGGCCAAACGGAATCGCCTGGCCGTCGCGTTCGAACTGGTAGGTCGCGCTGTATTGATTTACGAGACCATACGCCGTGCCGAAGGCACGTACGAGGTTCGCGGAGTCATTGATATTCAAGTTTGCGATTCCTGTCCTCGCCCGCATAAAGTCCGTGATCCGCGGAATCAGATCTCCGCCCAACCCGCGCAGCGTATTGCGGCTGAACGAGTATGCCGGGAAGGAGTTGATGAAGTTGGAACGGTCGTTCGTGATGAAGCGGAAGTTGATGCCGCCCTGGATCGTGTGCTTCTGCTTCGTCCAGATCATGTCGTTAATTACGTTCGTTGTCGGCGCAAGCCGAATGAAGCCGCGAGCGTTATTGGCAAAGTTTTGCTGGGTGCTAAGGCCGTCGAAACCCAAGGAAGCACCAGTCGATCCGGCCTGCTCCAGGGCGATGCGGGTGAAACCCAACGTAAAGGTGTTGATCAACGACGGCTTAACCACCGTCGTCAACAGCGCCGAAATTCCCTTCGAGTTGTTCAGGAGTTTGGCCGCCGAAGGCTGGCCAGGGAATTGAGCGACCTGCTGGTCCACCCGGTTATCGGCCATCGTGCCGCGGACAGCAAGCGTGTTCTTCGACTGTTTGTCGAGGATGAAATCCATCTTGCCGACGGTCGCGTTGTCCTGTTGCTTGAACGGCGCATTGAAGCGAAGACCCGTAAAGTTCAGGCCCGAGTCGGCACCCAACCGCGGGTCGTTGCCCGAAGGATAGACGCTCATGAACTGGCGCATCGTATCCGAGAATCCCAAGCCCAGCGGATCAATTACTCGCAGGTCGGCTTGGCTCAGGTCGTAGGTCTGGCCATTACTGCCAGCGACCTTGATCGAGCCGGTCTTCAGGTTCTCCGTCGGCACGGTACGGGTCACCCCCCGGGCGCTGGCATCAATCCGGCGCTCGAAGTTGCCGAAGAAGAAGACGCGATCTTTAATGATCCTTCCACCGACCGAGCCGCCAAACTGATTCCGAACCAATGCTTCGCGCTTCACTCCGGCTCGGTTAGAGAACCAATTGTTCGCCGTCAGCGACGTGTTCCGATTGAACTCGTAAGCCGAACCATGGAATTGGTTCGATCCCGACTTCGTCACCAGGGTCACCTGACCGCCCGAAGAGCGGCCCTGATTGGCGTTGGTGCCGCCAACGGTCACCCGAAATTCCGCGACCGAATCCAGAGGCACAGGCAGCGCCGCGTTGAACCCGGCGTCGCGGGGCGTCGTCGTTGCGGAGCCCGAATTCGATCCGTTGGCCGACCCATTGGCCGGCACCGACAGACCACTGGTTTGGTTATCATTCACGTCGACCCCGTCCAAGGTCACATTGTTTTGGTCACGGCGCGCGCCCAGCACCTCGCCGGTCTGCGTCACACCAGCCTGCAAGCTCAGCAGTTCGACTACGTTGCGAGTCGCCAGGGGGAGTTGGCGAACCTGCGTTTCATTAAAAGCGTTGCCGATGGTAGCATCGACCGTGTTCAGCGCTGGCGCATCCCCGGTCACATTGATCGTTTCGGTAGTCTGGCCGATCTCAAGCCGAATGTCGAGCGTTGCCGGAGTGCTAACCACTAAACGGACGCTACTGTTCAGGTTCACCGAAAAGCCCGGCTTCTCCGCTTTCACGGCGTAAAGGCCAGGGGCCATCTGTTGGAACTGATAGTTCCCTTGGTTGTCCGACAGGGCTTTCCTGCTGGCACCGGTGTCTTTCGACGTCATTGTGACGGCGGCAGCGGGGATTGCTCCCCCTTGCGTATCCGTGATCGAGCCCCGCAGCGACGTCAGCGCTTGGGCGAAAAGGTTGGCCGTCAGCAAAGAGCTGACCGCTAGGCTAAGGAGTAGTTTTGGTAGTAAAGAGACAGGTCTCAAAGCGTTGCCCTCGAAAGGCGCCACCGGGCCACTCCAATGAAAATTGGGGGCAGGCGCGCACACTGTGGTGAGTTGAGACTCGAGCGGGGAGTGGGAACTGTGACTCTGGCGGGAGAGTCGTTCTCAGTGGCACAACACTGTACCAGCAGAACGCAGGGGCGCATTGTTTCGAAACAATAGAACCCCTGATCGTAAACCCAGTTTCGAGGAACCTACAGAACGGTGTCAATCCAAAGAAACGTGGCTGGGTATAAAGAATCTCTATCGAACCAGGGGCGGACGACATGCCGCGTCGGCTTTACCCGGCGGGTCGAAACGTGGCATCCTAAGAGGTAAGGAGCTACTGCATGAAGTTTGTTCATGGATTGATGATCGCCCTCATGCTCTCGATGGTGGCCTACGTGGTCAATCGGGATATGGTCCGCCCGGACTTCCAGGCAGCGACCGCCGACAAGGCTAGCCCTTCGGCCGGTTTCGTCCAAGCCGCCTATGCAGAAGAGGCCGCCACCAAAATGGATTGGCGGATGCTCCGAGAACTCAACTACCGCACCGGCAAGATCACCCCGGCGTTGAAAGCCCTCGACGGCAAAATGGTGCGCATCCCCGGCTACATGGTGCCCCTCGAAGACGAAGCCGAAATCGTCAACGAATTTTTGCTCGTTCCCTACGTCGGTGCCTGTATTCACACCCCGCCGCCACCTCCGAACCAAATCGTCCAAGTGAAAATGACGAGCGCGAAAAAAGTAAAAATGAGCTTCTGGGATCCGATCTGGATCGAAGGAAAGCTGCAAATTCAGACGATAAAGAGCCCCTACGGCGACGTAGGTTTCCAACTCTCCGGCGTTTCAATCGAACCCTACAAGGACTAGCTCCCGATGCTTCGTCTCGCTCTGTTGTCTCTCCTTGCGTTACCCCTTTGCGGCCAACAGCGCAGCCACAAAGCGCATGAACATGGTCATGCGAAATTGAACATTGCCTTCGAAACCACCACCGGCGCTACTGTCGGATCGGTGGAACTGGAATCGCCCTCCGAGAGCATCATCGGCTTCGAATATGCCGCCAAAACCCCTGCCGATAAAGCCAAGCAGGAGAAAGCTCTCGCCACTCTCAAAGCCCGCTTCGGCGAGATGGTCGTGCTCCCGGTCGGTTGCAAAATGACCCCCGCCAAAGTCGAGGTCCACCTCGACGGCCAACACTCCGAAGTCCATGCCGAGTTCAACGTGAAATGCGCCGGACCCATCGCCGGAAAGTCCATCTCCTTCGGTTTCTCGAAGGTCTTTCCGAAAATCGATGAGGTCGAGGTGCAGCTTCTCGCTGGCTCGCAACAAGCGAAATTGGAAGTTCAGAAAGATAAGGGAACCCTTCAAATCGCCAAATGAGCGCCCCTGCGATCGCTCTTCGAGACGTCCATTTCTCCTATCGGTCGGGCCCTGAAATCCTCGATATTCCAGAGTTGAATATCGCGCGCGGCGAACGGGTCTTCCTCTTTGGGCCAAGCGGCAGCGGCAAAACCACCCTTCTCGGCATCCTCGCCGGAATCCTCACGGGCTTCACCGGGTCGGTCGAAGTGCTGGGCCGAGACGTTAGCAAAATGAGCGGCAGCGAGCGCGATGCCTTCCGCGGCACCCATCTGGGCTATATCTTCCAACTCTTCAATCTCATCCCCTACCTCACCGTCGAAGAGAACATCACGTTGCCCGGCCGTCTCCATCCCGCCCGCGCCCAGAATCCCGCCGAAGCCCGCGCCGTC
>JANODS010000134.1:0-3052 GCA_031412835.1 Acidobacteriota bacterium
GCTCGCGGCATCATGCTTGTCCGCAAGCACATTGATGATGGCCACTCGCGCAGCACCGCGCGAACGATCCAGCGCCTTTCGCATCGCCGCTGCCGCCACCTCCGATTCCTGGGACCGCAGAGCGTAACAGGCCGCTTCGGCAAGGACGGGATCCGCACCTTCCAGCAACGCCGCCAAGGCCGGTACCGAGAGATCGGTGCCCATCATCCACAGCTTCTTGCAGACGAACTGTATGGCGGCCACCGTCGCTTGAGAACGGAGCAACTCGACCATGGCCTTTTCGATTTGCAACCGCGCCGCCGGGTTCCCGTGCGTCGCATTGATCAGTCGCTCCAGTTCGACGAGTTGGGTGCGGGGGCGCTCAAAGTCGTAATCGCTTACGGCTCGAACCGCCGCCGCCAGTTCAGCCGCGGAAGAATTGGATTGGTGTTGCATGGCTTAGAAAATCAGTTTCAACGCGAACTCCATCACCCGCCCCGGCCCGGCCCCGTTCACGCCCCCGAAGCCATTCGAAGCCGCACCGGCCGCGTTGAATGCCACGGTCGTGTTGATCGATGTGAAATTAGCATGGTTGAATACGTTGAAGGATTCAGCCCGGAACTGCAACCGGACGTTCTCCTTGACAACAAAGTTCTTCAACAGCGTTATATCCCAATTCTGGAAGCCCGGACCTCGCAGGATGTTCCTTCCGCTGTTGCCAAACGCTCCCGGTGTCATCGCCGAAGGGGCCAGGAACGCCGCGGCGTTAAACCAACGCCCAGGCGTGCGCTCGCCCGTGGCCAACGCGGGGTTGCCGATCAAACTCGCGCGGGAAGAAGAAGACCCAACTCGGGCAATGTCCGTTGGCACATTCACAGAGACCGGCGCACCGCTTTGCACAGCAGTGACGCCGGCAATGCCCCAACCACCAAACGCTGTACGCTGAAAGGCATTGCCGCTCTTCTTGAACAACGGAAGCTCGTAAATATAGTTCACCGACAGAATATGAGGAATGTCGATGTTGGCGCGGCCAATGTCCCGCGCCGGGGCATAGCTATCCTGGGGCGTCGTGCCGCCGAACTTGTCCATCGTCTTTGAGAAAGTGTAGGCAACACCGAAAGACAATCCCAGGTCGAAGCGACGAGTGGCGTTCACTTGGAGCCCATTGTAATTCGATGTGTCGGTGCGTTCCCGCATAACGATGTTGCTATACCCCAGATAGGGTCTCAATGCGTTCACGTTAGTCGTCGAGTTCGGCGGACTCAGTAAAGAGCCCACCGTCAACTGATTCAGATTCAGCGTATAGGGCAAGTGTCGCCCAACGTTTCCTACATAATTCACATCGAGGAGGATGTTCGACGGCAACTGATGTTGAAAGCCGAAGTTGTAGGACATGATGCTGGGGTCTTTCAGCCGATCAGGCCACGCGTTGATGTTGGCGGGAAAGTTGCGGGCAACGCCGCCGGCGGGCCTATCGATATTGCCATCAAAGATCGAAGCAACGTTGACGAAGGGCGGATTCTGCGCGTTGCCGCTGAGAGTGTTCGACGGAACCCGGTCATAGAAGATGCCAAAGCCCGTTCGGATGGCCGTTCGACCGTTGCCGAACACATCGTAGGCCAAACCGACGCGCGGGCCCCAGTTGTTCCAGTTTGTCGGGTATCCGCCTTCAGGCAACCCCCGGAACAAACGTTTCAGCGATGCGTCGCTAGCCTGCGGCAAGCGCCCATTAGCCTGCTCTGGAAACCCCGACCCCCAAATTGCAATGCCATTGTACGGATCACCAGTGCCCGGGACTAGCGATCCATTGGCGGGGTTAATGCGCGGCGCGTCAGCCGGAACAAAGAACTTGGGCAGCCACGTGGAAACATTTCCCTGGGCGATGGTCGCCGGCTTCAGAATGTTGTAACGAACACCCATATCCACGGTCAACCGTCGCGATACCTTCCACTTATCCTGCGCGTACATTTCAACCGTCCAATACCGCGGACGATAGTAAGAGTCGGATTCCCATTCCTGATACTGCTGAAAAGTGCCGATCAGCACATCGGCAAGCACATTTCTGGTCGAACCCAGTGCCGATGTGTTAAACGTCACTTGGCCTTCGTCACGAACATTCGTATTCTCGTTCATGCGCGAACGGATTACGAAGGCCCCAACTTTAAGCGTATGCGCTCCGGCCACCTTCGTAAAGTCGTCGCGGAACTGAAAGGGGGTCTGTCCGCTGCGGATGCGGTCATTCGAGTTATAGCCGACAAAGCCGGCGATCGAAACCGCAGGGGCGACGTCGGATCGGTTGAGAGGATAGAGTTCGGGAATGGTCAGTCCCAACCCTGGCCGCGTAATTGCTGCAACGTCCGGACTCCCCGTGATCCTCGTGTGGCCCGCGCTAAACATAGCGTGATTGATCATCGTCGGAGAGATGGTGGACTGCCAGCTGAACGAGGTGAGGTATCCAGGCCGGTTGCGCGGATTCGGGACAATCGGCAAAGTATTGTTACGAAACGCGAACAGAATATTCCAGCTATCCATCATCAACTTATACGAAAGCTGATTCTTCGGCGTCAGGTAATAATCGACGCGCATTAACTCCTCTCGATAATCAGTGCGGTTGCTGCCGGCGGCCGCAAAATTGCCACCCGGGCCAGGAAAGTTCGGCAGCGGAATCGGCTTCAAAAGTCGCGGGCCGTTCGCGGACCATCGTGAGGCAGGAACCATCCTATTGGGGAAAGGAGCATTGGTGAGAGGGTCGATCGGGGCCGCCAGAGAACTTCCGTTGAAGTCGCCAACGCGCTCAAGAGCCGTCGGCACCACATTGACCGTCGTTTGCCCCTGGCGCGTGTACTTCCACTCCTGACTATAAAAAAAGAACAGCTTGTCTTTGGCAGTGTTGAACTTACCCGGTATCGACACAGGCCCGCCAATCGTACCGCCAAAGTCATTGAAACGCAGCGGTAGCAAGCGCTGATCGAAGAACGACCGCGCGTCGAACCGATTATTGCGAACGAAGTAGAACAGACTTCCGTGGAAGTTTTGCGTACCGCTCTTGGTCACCAGATTGATTAACGCCCCG
>JANODS010000135.1:0-1753 GCA_031412835.1 Acidobacteriota bacterium
GCCGAGATCGACGAACTTGAACTTGCCAAACGTCAAAAGGAACCCAAGGCTCCGCGCGTTCTCCGTCGGATCAGCAGCCTTCATCGGCTCGCTGCAATGCGGATTCTTCGCCCCCGCCCCGCTCAAAACCTCGCCATCGGCGCTGACCACTTTCACCTCCGCCCCCTTCAACGGAATCATGTCGCCGGGCTTGACCGACCTCCGCTGCCCCGTCGCCGCCGCCTTCGTATAAGCGGCCATCAACTGTTCCGCCGCCCGATCCGTCTCCCGATTCGGCCCGTGGTCAATAAAGTTAACAACCGGCATCTTCTGCAGCAGTTGCGAGATTCCGCCCACATGGTCGCGGTGGTAATGGGTGATCACCAAATTGTCTATTTTCTTCAGGCCGGCCTTCTTCGCGGCTTTCACAATGCGGTCCGCGTCGCGGTCTTCGAAACCGGGCCAGCCGGTGTCAACGAGCAGGGACTGCTTGTCCGGGGTAACAATCAGAGTCGCCTGACCGCCTTCTACATCGATAAAGTAGATGTCGAGCGTTTTCTCCGCCGCGGTAAGCTGGAGGGCGGTCAACGAAAGCACGAAAAGAGCCGATATGGATTTCATCGTTGCCCATGCTACTGAAGACGGCAGGAACATCGCAAGCCCCGGATGCGTAGAACAGAATAGGGAGGCAGCCAATGCCCTTTTGTACAAAGTGCGGAACTCAGGTCCAAAGCGCCGCGGCGTTCTGCCAAAGCTGCGGCTCGGCCCAGCCGGGAGCCCCCGCCCCGCCCATCGTCGGCAGTGACCCGTTAGGCTCTCTCAAACCCAGCACCGCGTCCACTCTCTGTTACGTCCCGTGGGTCGGCTGGATCATGAGTTTGGTCATCCTCTCCACCGCCCGCTTCCGTGCGGACCGTCTCGTTCGATTCCACGCCTTTCAAGGCTTGTACATCTTCGTGGCCTGGATGATCGTCCATGTCGCTCTCGACCCGGTGATGCGCGTCTCGGGTTTCCGGCGGATTATCCCCATCTTGGAGCTCGGCCTCCTCGCCACGTGGATTCTGATGCTCGTCAAAACGTCCGCGAACGAACTCATCCGGCTGCCCATTGTCGGCGAGATGGCCGACCGCAGCGTGAACGAGCAAAGCAACAGTCGTCCCCTGTAAATGGTATATTTATTCATTGGGATGAATAAATAGTCAGCCATGAAAAAGATTGGGATTGTTGGTTTTCGGGGATATAGTGGTGCCGAGCTCGTGCAGCTTTTGAGCCGACACGGAGGCGTCGAAGTGTTCCTCATGGAGCACCGGGAAGAACCGACGCCCGTCAAAGGCCAGACCACCATGTCCGCCTCCGCCGAGGCCGTTGCCGCGGCCTCGCTTGATGGCATCTTCCTCGCCACCCCGCCCGAAGTTTCCATGGAACTCGCCCCCGGATACCTCGCCGCCGGTGCCAAAATTGTCGACCTTTCCGGAGCGTTCCGCCTCGGCACCCCCGAAAGCTACCAGCGCTGGTACAAGGAAGAACATACCCAACCCGAACTCCTCGCCGAAGCCGCCTACGTCCTCCCCGAACTCAACCGCGAAGACGCCGTCGGCAAGCGCCTCATCTCCAACCCCGGCTGCTACCCCACCGCCGCCAGCCTCGCCCTCGCCCCCCTCGTCGATGTCATCGACCGTCAAGCCGGCGTCGTCTGCGATGCCAAAAGCGGCGTCAGCGGCGCTGGCCGCAAAGCCAGCCTCGCCACCCACTTCTGCGAAGTCACCGAAAACTT
>JANODS010000136.1:0-4855 GCA_031412835.1 Acidobacteriota bacterium
CCGACTTCCGCGAAATGGCGGCCATTATTCGCTCGGGCCAAGCCCCGACGTATTCGGCCGAACACGATCTTATGACTCATGCCGTGCTGCTCGAAGCCTGCGGCATGTAAGGAAACCTAATGTCACTTTCTCGACGCACCGCTCTGCAAGCCGCCTCGCTCGTCCCCTTTCAAGCTGTTCGTGGCTCGGCGCAGAATAGTGCCCTTCGCGTTGGCTTGATCGGGGCCGGCAATCGGGGTTCCTATACGGGCGCTCTGATGGCGAAAGATCCTCGGGCGAAGCTGGTCGCCATCTGCGATGTCGTGCCGGAAACGGTGGCCGCCGCGAAGGCGAAGATCGGCAACCCGGACGCCAAGACGTACCAGAATTTTCAGGACCTGCTCGCCGACCCCAACGTGGACGCGGTGATGATCGCGACCCCGGTTTATCTGCATCCGGAGCACTTCGAAGCGGCTGTGAAATCCGGCAAGCATATCTACATGGAAAAGCCCGCTGGGCTCGACGTCGCCGGGTGCAAGCGGGTGATGAAGGCGGCCGATAGCGCCGACCGGAAGATCAACATCACGTTCGGCTTTCAGCAGCGCTATGGTGGCGTCTACGTGAAGGCGCAGAAGTTTTTGGCGTCTGGTGCCATAGGCAAAATCCGCGAAGTGCATGGCGAGTTTCTGAAGTTCGCGCTGCAGGGCAACGAGCCGGCGTTGGCACCGCCGCGCAATGAAAAGGAGAAGCTGGAGCAGTGGAAGCTTTGGCGTTCCACTTTCAGCGAGGTCATCGTCGAAACCTACGTTCACAACCTCGACGCGATTAACTGGTTCCTGGGGAGTCATCCGCTGAAGGCGGTCGGCACCGGGGGGCGTACCGTGGAAAAGCGCGGGGATCTGCTTGATCATCTTTCGGTGACGTACGACTATCCTGACCGCGTGCAGATGTCGTTCATCGGCTCCCAAATGACGCCGCGTTTTTTCCGTTCGAACCGGGAACGGTATATCGGGGAGAACGGGTTCATCGAGACGGCTCGGGAGCACTGGTCGTACAACACGGGCAGCGGGCTGGTGACTGAGAAATCTCAACGCGATATTACGGCCGACGCGCTGGAAGAGTTCGTGCGTCGGGTGAAATCCGGCGAACCGGAAAACGTGGGTATTCGGGCGGCCGAGAGTACGCTGACGGCTATCCTTGGCCAGATGGCGATCGACGCGAAACGCGAAGTGACTTGGGACGAAATGATGAAATCCGCCTGAAGATTCGAATTTTCGGAGAGATTAAGGGGCTCGGGGCCACTAGTCCTGTACCCCGTCATGACCTCCCTTTGCGCCGTCCTCACCGCCGGCCCTTCGCCGCTTCCCGCCATGCTCTATGCCCTCGCTCGCCCTGGCACACCGAATGGGCAGCACATCGGTTTGGATGGGGTTTCGCTGGGTTTCGTACAAGACGTAGGCGGGCGTAGCTCTGGCCTCTGGACCGACCCGGCCAGCGGCTGGACGTGGACTGGCAACGCCCGCCTGGATAACCGCGAGGACCTTCGTGCGACGCTCCATCTGCCGGCCAACGTTTCTGACGCCGCGCTCGCCTACCACGCGTTTCTGCGCTTTGAAACCAAGGCTCTGACCCGCATCCAAGGCGACTGGCAGTTCGCCGCTTGGAACTCGCGCCAGCGCAAAATGGTGATGGCCCGCGACCCGTTCGGCATGGCGGATCTCTACTACCACCAGTCCCCCGGCCAGTTCGCGTGTTCGTCGCTCATCAACGCCGTCCTCGCCTTACCTGATCTGTCGCGCCAACCCCACTGGGAGCACCTCGTTCTCTCGTTGTCCCACCTGCCTTGCCCGGCTGACAGCACCGCTTACCGCTACGTCCGCCGCCTTCCACCTGGCCACGCGCTGCTGCTGACTCAGGAGAATTGCCAACTGCTCGTTTACGCGAAGATCGATGCCGATGTCCCGCTGGCGCGCGGGTCGGCGGACGATCACCAACTCCTGTTCGAATCCAGCTTTCGACTGGCGGTCGAATCGCGCGTTCGTTCCGTTCCGCGCCCAGCCACCGCGCTCAGCGGCGGTTTCAACTCTTCCGCCCTCACCGCCACGACCGCTCGACTGCTTTATCCGTCAGGTGAAAATTTGGTCGCTTTCAGCGTTGCGCCGAACCTTTCGCCTCGTCTGGCCAGCCTCGCCAAATGGCACGCCAACCTTCACGTTCGGCTCGTGTCGGCGTCGTCGCAATGCCCCGTCGCGGCTTGGCATTCCGCCGTCGTCATCACCGGGTCACCGGACTGCCACAGCCATCCGCCGTGGCAACTTCCGCTGCTGGCCGAAGCCCAGGCGCTGGGCCACTCCGCACTGCTCATCGGGCAGGGCGGCGGCGCGACGCTATCCTGGGCTGGCCGGCCTGCCTGGTGGCGACGAAGCTGGTTCCCTTCGCCTGGTTCGAGCGATCCATCCTCCCTGCTTCGTCCAGCTTTCGTGCAGGAGCATGGCTTTGCGGAACTCCTTCGTCACACCCAGCAACGCTTGGACTCGACCTCCCACCCGCGCGTCGCGCTGCTGAATCGAAACGCCGCGTTCCATTGGCCGGCGTTGGCTGGTGCCCATGGGATGCAGGTGATCGACCCGACCGTGGATCCGGCGTTCGTTCGCACCTGCCTCTCTTTGCCGCCGAAGAGCTTTCGCCATCGCCGACCGCTTCGCCGGGCTATGGAAGGGCTGCTGCCGGACTCGATCCGCCTCCACCAGAACCACGACGGCTGCTCCGTTTTTCTGCCGAAACTCGCTACCGCGGAGGCGGCGATGGAAAGTTTTGCGAATCAGACGGTTATCGCCGACCTGCTCGACCTTCCTCGTCTTCGGCAGACGTTGCAGCGGCTCATCGAGTCGCCCACGCCGCTCCAATACCGGATGGTCGCCGGGGCGTTCTCGCATGCGTTCTTCATTCGTCAGGCCGCCGAGCCCCGGAACAACCTGGTCAACCGCTCCGCCGCCTGACTCCATTATCCTATCTGGACATGGCCATTTATTCCGATCTCGGCGTCGCTCGCATCATCAACGCTAAAGGCCCTTCGACGCGGGTCTCAGGGGGCTTCCTGGCCCCCGAAGTCAGCGCCGCGATGGCCGAAGCCGCGACGCAGTGCGTCGACATGGCGGAGTTGCAGGCGGCGGCCAGCAGGGTGATCGCTCGAGTTACCGGTGCCGAGGCGGGCATCGTGACCAGCGGTGCGGCCGCGGGGCTGCTGCTGGGTACCGCAGCCTGCGTGGCGGGTTTGAACCCCGCTCGCATGGCCCAACTGCCAAACATCACGGGGCCTCGGCCCGAAGTCATCGTCGTTCGGAGTCAGCGCAACGCGTACGACCATGCCGTTCGGGCCGCCGGGGTCGACCTCGTCGAAGTAGGCCTGCCGGACCGTTACGCCGGGGCCGGGGTTCGCGACGCCGAGCCTTGGGAGATCGCCGCCGCCATCGCCCCTGCGACCGTTGCCGTCCTCTATGTCGCCTCCTCTCACGCCCTGCCTTCGCTGGCTGACGTGGTGGCCGTGGCGCACGAGCACGGTCTGCCGGTGGTCGTCGACGCCGCCGCCCAACTTCCTCCGGTTTCTAACCTGCAAGCCTTTATCGCAGCCGGTGCTGACCTCGTCGCGTTCTCGGGTGGCAAGGCGATCTCCGGCCCCCAGGGCTCCGGAATTCTCTGCGGCCGCCGCGATCTGATCATGTCGGCGATCCTTCAAAACCTCGATCTCGACCTCGACTGGGAGCAGTGGAATCCGCCGGCCGGGCTGATTGATAAGCACCGCCTGCCGGGTCTGCCGACGCACGGCATCGGACGTAGCTGCAAGGTCGGCAAGGAGACAATTGTCGGGCTTCTCGTCGCGCTGGAACGCTTCGCGGTGGAATCCGATGAGTCGCGCACCGCGCGGTGGCAGGCGCTTCTCGACGAACTCGTGGCCTTGCTGGGCCCTTCTCAGTTCACTGTTCGCACGGGCCTAACACCCCGCCTGGCGCTCGCCGTACCCAATGCCCGGCAAGCATGTTTCACCCTGCAAAACGGTTCGCCCGCCGTCCATGTCGACCCGTGCGAACTCCACCTGGGCAACCTCCTGATCAACCCCACCTGTCTCCAGTACGCCGACCTCCCTGCTCTGGCCCGCGCCCTCCGCGCAATCATGATAGATTCAGCCGCATGACCCGCCGCCTCGCCACCACCCTGCTGACCTCCGCTGCTCTCAGCCCATCCGCTCCGCTCCCCATGCTGACGATCTCGTCCCCGGAAGCCTCGGTTTCCTTCGATCTTCGAGGGGGTTCGCTCGTCGATTTCCACCTCACAGGCTCCGGCGTTAACCCGTTCACGTGGGTCCAAACCGTGGAGCCGAAAGTGGAGCCGTTGCGCGGTCATTTTGTTTGCCTCGACCGTTGGGGCGCGCCTTCGGAGGCGGAGGTTGCGCGCGGCGTGCCGTACCACGGCGAAGCGCCCCGGGTTCTGTGGAAGGCAACGGGTGCCCGGACGATGGCGGCAGAGCTGCCCATCGCCAACCTCGGCATCGAACGCGAAGCGACTCTTACCGGTGCCACGTTGGTCGTGCGGGAACGGGTGACGAATCGGAATCCGACCGGGCGGGTTTACAACATGGTTCAGCACCCGACCATCGCACCGCCGTTTCTAGACGAACAGACTTTTGTCGACGCCAACGCCGGCCTCGGCTTCGCGCAGTCGACGCCGAATCAAGAGCCGCAACCCTTTCCCAAAGCGCACGGCTCAGACCTGCGCCACCTGACTACGGACCCGCTGCCGAACGTCGTCTCGTACATTATCGAGGGCCCGACGGGTTGGGTTACGGCCGCGAGTCCTTCGGCAGGACTCGTTCTCGGCT
>JANODS010000137.1:0-1342 GCA_031412835.1 Acidobacteriota bacterium
GCTCGGCTTGGCGGGGGTCTGGGGTGAAGCCGAGAGAGAGTTCGGCCCAGGCGGAGACTTTTGGCAAGTGGGGCAGGCGCCGGGCCGGGGACGGGGCGACGGGCCGGGCGTTGGTTTGGGTCTGGCTTAAGCGGATCATAGGGCACCTCCTTAGGCGCGACGGACTTTTAGTTGGCTTTGGATGTCATTGTTGGCTGGGGTCAGGCGGCACCCGAGCCAGCGGTACGGACTTTGGGGGGCGGCTCGGCTCGTTGCGGCGCTCGACGAGGCGGCAGGACGATGGAGTAGCCGTGTTCGGCGCGGGCTTCCGGGCCGGCTTCGGTTGGGTTTGGTTGGCTTTGGATGTCGATGGTTTCCGGGGCTTCGGTGGATTCCGACTCCTTCTTTTCAACGACTTCCGTTGTTTTGGCCGGGGCCGACGGCGGAATTTCCTCGGGTTCGGGGGCGACGGGGACGGAGGTGTAGATTTGTTGGGCGATATCGGTGGCCGGGTTGAAAGTGACCGGAGGCCGATCGAAGGGATCGAGGCTGCGGAGCTGTTTGAATTCGCGATAGCAGGCGGCGATGGACCGTTCGGAGGCGGCGATTTCGAGGCGGAGGCTGGCGAAGCCGCCCTGGGGGCCGGCGGCGGCCTGGTAGGCGCGGGCCATGGCGAGGGCTCCGGTGCAGGCGGGGAGGGCTTCGTGCTGAACCTTCACTTCGACGGTTTGGAACTTGTCTTCGAGCAGGATGAGGCGGATGCAGCGGAAGCGTTGGACTTCCCATTGGCTGGCGGCGAGGCGGTAGATAACCTCTTTTTCAGCGTGGTCGCGGGGGCCGAGTTTGGTCATGAGGGAATCGAGCATGCGGGAGTAATCGACCATGGATTCGCCGGTGAGGACGACGGGGTTGACGGAGGTGGAGTAGTCGATGAGCTTGGAGCGTTGGCCGTGTTTGAGGCCGTTGCGGCGGACGCTGGCTTTGCCTTCGGCGGTTTTTGGGCCGGTGCTTTTTTGGGCATTGGCGCGGTTGATTTCGGCGCGGCGGGCCTTTTTCTCGGCGTCAGTATTGGGCGATTCCATCGTGTTCTCCTTAAAAAGCTGGGGTAAAATGGCGAACGCCCTACCGGGTGAGGGCAGGGCGTTCGCAGAGTCAAGAAACAGCTTTGATTTGAGGCTAGCAGGCGAGGGGTCGAAAACGGCTCGGAGGGTGGTCGGGAATTCCTTGTAGGTGCATGAAAGGATAGGGGCTTATTTTTATTTTCACACCTTGTGAAGGTCTTGCAAAACTCGGCCCAAACCCTCTTGACAGAGTGCGAAGAAATGTGAAAGATAGCGAGTTTATTGGCTTTTTTAAGTATTTT
>JANODS010000138.1:0-3011 GCA_031412835.1 Acidobacteriota bacterium
ATCCGCCTTATGCGCCGCCTCCACCGCCTGCTGCCGCGTATAAGTCGAACCTATGTCCACCCCGTCCGTAATCAACACGATCGCCTTCCGCCCCACCTCGCTCTTCAGCTTCTCGGTCGCCGCCAGCGCCACCGCGTCGTACATAATCGTGCCCTTCTGCTTCGCATTCGGAATCGTCCCCGCATGCAGCCCGCCCACGCCCGAATTTAACCGCAGTTGGTTCAAACCCTCCCGCAGTAACTTCGGCGACCCCGTCAAGTCCTGCAGCAGCTCCGCCTCCGCCCCAAAACTAATCAAAAACGCCATATCTTTCTTCCGCAAAACCTGCTGAAAAAACTGCCCCGCCGCCGACTTCTCCTCCGGGATCAGCCGCTCCTGGCTCCCGCTCACGTCCACCAGCAATCCAATCGTCAACGGAAGATCCGTCTCCCGCCCAAACACCTTGATCGACTGCTGCTTGCCCTCTTCAAAAACGGTAAAGTCTTCTTTCTTACAAGTCCCCACTAACCCGTTCTTCTTGTCCCTTACCGAGAACAGCACGTTCACCAAATCAACGTCGACCTTAATCACCGGCAGGTCGTCGTCCACCTTCGCCGGAGGTTTCTGTTGCCCCTTTATCAGCGGAGTCGTTCCCAAAAGAGAAAGTAGCGTGCGGCGTGTCATCATACTGTTTGATTCGCCCGTCATCTTTTGCGTTCCCATGAAAAAAGCCCTCCTTCATCTCGAAGCCGCGGACCCCATCCTCGGCACCATCATTCGCCAAGTCGGACCCTACGCCATAACCTACCACGCCCCCGACTTCACCGCCCTCGCCCGCTCCATCGTCTACCAACAACTCAGCGGCAAGGCCGCCGCCACCATCTTCGCCCGCGTCCTCGCCGCCGCCGGCCACCGTGGCAAACTCTCCCCCGCCAAACTCATCGCCCTCGGCCCCGCAGGCCTCCGCCCTCTCGGCCTTTCCCAGCAAAAAGCCTCCTACGTCCTCGACCTCGCCGCCCGCCGCATCCCCTTCGCCCGCCTCCCCGGCCTCCCCGATGCCGAGGTCCTCTCCACCCTCACCGCCGTCAAAGGCATCGGCGTCTGGACCGCCCAAATGTTCCTCATCTTCGCCCTCGAACGCCCCGACGTCTTCCCCTCGGGCGACCTCGGCATCCGCAACGCCATCCACAAGGCCTATAAACTCCCCGCCCCGCCCACACCCGCCCAAATGGAGCAAATCGCCCAAACCTGGCGTCCCTACGCCTCCGTCGCCACCTGGTACCTCTGGCGCTCCCTCGACGGCCCCGCCGCCCCCTAGGTCTGCTAACCTCACCCTATGCTCGAATACATCGTTCAACCTGGCAACACCCTCTCCGGCATCGCCAAAAAGTTCGGCATCCCGCTCTCGGCTCTGATCGCCGACAATCAGATCACCGATCCTAACCAAGTCAAGGTTGGCCGCAAGCTCCTCATCCCCAGCGTCACCACAGACGAATCCTCCCTACCTCTCACCCCGCCACCCGCCACCCCCATCCCTTCCTCCCTCAAGATCGACCGCAAGAAATTCGCCCTCGCCCCAGGCCAGTACTTCGCCGAAGAGTTCCCCAAGGATCTTCTCGTCCTCCACTTCACCGCCGGCCAATCCGCCCGCAGCGCCTACGACACCTGGCGCGCCACGCCCCTCCAAGTTGCCACCGCCTACCTTGTCGATACCGACGGGTCGGTCTACGAGTGTTTCTCCCCCCGCGCCTGGGCTTACCACCTCGGCGTCACCGGCAGCGCCAGCGCCAACTGGAAGCACGACAAACGCTCCATCGGCATCGAGATCGCCAACTCCGGCCCCCTCGTCATCGACAAAGCGAACCCCCAACAGCTCAACTGGTGGCCCGCCGATTTCACCACCCAATGGTGTACCCTCGCCGAAACCACGAAGTACGTCGCCGCCCCCTATCGCGGCTTCTCCCACTTCGCCGCCTTCCCGACCATCCAATCCGACGCCGTCATCGCCTTAGTCGACCACCTCTGCCAAGCCTTCTCCATCCCGAAGGTTCTCCCCCCCATCGCCCAACAGCCCGAATTCGACATGACGTTCTTCAACACCTTCAAAGGCATCGCGACTCATCAAAACTTCCGCAAGGATAAGTCCGACATCGGGTCGGCCTTTCCCCTCGCCAAGGTCGCGCCCTAGCTCGGGCTCATCGAGCGGTCGCCGCCGACTTCACCAAGTCCCCCGTCTTCGGCCGCTCCGACCCCGTAAACGACGCAAACGACGCGTCCTCCTGGACATGCGTCACGGTCAACTCCCCCAATAGGGCATCGTCCCGCAACAATAACTTGCCGCTTGCCGGATCCCGAATCTCCTTCCCCTTCCGCCACGCCTGTAGCCGATCCCCCACCACCAACCCCGCCTGCGATCCCAAGTTCAGAACCACCCGTCCCGCCTCGTTCACATCCGCCACCAAGCCCTCAAACACCCGCGACCGCGCCGGAATCTTCGCCAACGCAGCGTCCAGAGAAACCATCAGCGGTCCCAACGCCTTTTCCATCGCTTCTCCCCGAATCGGCCCGTCCGGCACCGCCCCGGCACCACCCAACATCATCCCGGGGTTCGAGCGCATGTCCACCTTCACCCCCTTCTTGAACACCTCCCCGAACCCCTCCGAGACCGACAAAACCTCCGCCGTATCCGTACTCACCACCCGCGCATTAATCTTTACCTTCACTCTGATATCGTGCTTGGTCGACATCCCCCCACCGCCCACCCCAAATCGCGCTCCCACTCCGCCTCCGCCCCCGGTCACTTTGTCTTCATAATCGTTCTGCGTGATCGCCCCCAATACGATCGCGTCTACACCCAGGATCCGACCCAGTTTCGCCGCCGTCAGCGGATCGGTCCGATCACTATTCCCCAAGTTCTGTTCCGCCATCAGTTTGTCAATCGCGGCCCGCTCAATCACCGTCACCAAGTTTTTCTGTACCAACCGTGTGATCAAAAGGTTGGCCACCGTCTTTCCCGAATCCGGTGCCGCCGT
>JANODS010000139.1:0-1689 GCA_031412835.1 Acidobacteriota bacterium
CACGGTTCTTCTCAGTGACACCGTCGGCTTCATTCGCAATCTTCCCACTACCCTGATCCGCGCCTTCCGCGCCACGCTCGAAGAGGTCGCCGAGGCCTCTCTTCTCGTTCATGTTGTCGATTCCAGCGCCGAGGGTGCCGAGCATCAGATGGCCCATGTGCAGGCCGTGCTCGAAGAGATCAAAGCCCACGAAACGCCCCAAATCCTCGTATGGAATAAGCAGGATCGCGAAGGCTCGGCCCAACTGCCCGAAGGCGCCATCGGCGTGTCGGCCCTCACCGGGGCAGGCATCGAAACGCTTCTCGCTCGCATCGACGACGCCCTCACTCTCGATCCGGTCGCGCCCTGCATCCTAAGGATTCCTGTCGGCGATGGGGCCGCCCTCAGCATCCTCCACGAAACCAGTCGAATTCTCTCGAAAACCTACGAGGACGAAACCGTCGTCATCGACGCCGTGGCCCCCGAATCCGCTCGTCGCCGCCTATCTAAATATCTGGTACCGTAATCACGGGATATAGTGGATAGACTGGGATGAATCTCCCCAACCTGCTGACCATCCTTCGGATCTTCTTTGTACCCCTGCTCGTCGCTGCGCTGGTACAAGAGGACCTGCGCATCGAACTCTTCGGTTTTCGCATCGCGCAAGAGTTTCTCGCCCTCGGCACGTTCCTCGCCGCAGCCCTCACCGACCTTCTCGATGGCTACCTCGCCCGCCGCTGGAAACAGGTCACCACCGTCGGCACGCTTCTCGATCCCGTCGCCGACAAGCTGCTCATCTCCGCCGCCCTCATCTCGCTCGTCCAAATCCGGCTCATCCCCGGCTGGCTGGCCATCCTCATCATCGCCCGCGAATTCGCCGTCTCCGGTCTCCGATCCATCGCCTCCGCCGAAGGCTACACCATCCAGGCCTCGGACCTGGGCAAGACGAAGATGGCCACCCAAGTCATCGCCATTTCGCTCATGCTCATCTCCATCCGCTACAAAGATTGGTACAGCTTTGCCATGCTCTGGATGTATGGCGTCGTCTTCTTCGCCCTCGTCAGCGCCATCCAATACTTCGCCAAATTCTGGACCCACATCGACGGCCACACCAAGCTCCGCCGACGCCGCGAACTCATCAAACTAGAGCGCCACGATAAGCTCGAACATCGCCGCCAACGCCGTCAAAACCGCGCTAAGGCGCCAGATAGTCCATCCGGCCCCCATCGACCACCATCACCTGTCCAGTGATGAACCCGGCTCGGTCGCCCGCCAGGAACGCAATCACGTCCGCGACATCTTCGGGCGTCCCCACTCGCCTTACCATCGTCTTGCTTGCCATGGTCCGCAGCAGCTCCTCGCCCTGCTCCTGGCTCCGCCCGCTGAACACCATATCGGTCGCGATGAATCCCGGTGCCACGGCATTCACGGTAATCCCTTGCGGCCCCAACTCCATCGCGAATCGCTTCGTCAACGCGATCACAGCCGCCTTCGTCGCCGCGTAAAACGTCGTCCCCGCCATCGCCGTTCCGAAGGCCGCAATGGACGATAAATTCACGATTCGTCCGTATCCCGCCGCCTGCATCCCCGGCAACACCGCCCGTGTCATGTGCACCAAACCGTCCACGTTAATCCGCCGCATCGGCTCCATCCGCGAGAAGTCGAAATCCCCCAAATCGCCCCGGTATAGCACCCCCGCGTTGTTGACGA
>JANODS010000140.1:0-1083 GCA_031412835.1 Acidobacteriota bacterium
CCGCCCGCCGACGGCACCGCCATTGGTGCCTTCGTTCACAACAGGCTAACAAGCCTAACCACAGCTCCCAACGGAGACGTCTACTTCGCGGACTACTACCGCATCTTCCGAGTCACCTCGGCGGGCGTCGTCACAACCATCGCTGGCGACGGCACCCCCAATCGGACGGGCGACGGAGGGCCCGCCACTTCGGCTGCCATTGAATCGCCCCTTGCAATGGTAGTCGACTCCACCAACAACCTCTACCTCTCCACTTGCGGCGGCAGCATTCGCCGCATCTCTTCTACTGGTATCATCACCAACTTCGCCGGCAACGGTACCTACGGCTTCAGCGGAGACGGCGGGCCCGCCACCGCTGCCGCGCTCACCTGCGTCGCAGGTCTAGCCTTCGACTCGGCCAACAACCTGATTATCTCCGACACGTATAGTGGCCGAATCCGCCGCATCACCCCAGCCGGGATCATCTCTACGCTCTACGGAACCGGAACGGTCGGTTTTGCCGGAGACGGCGGTCCTGCCACCGCCGCCCGGTTCAACGTACCCGTGGGATTAGCTTTCGATCCCTCAAACAATCTCTACCTCGCCGACAAATTCAATCACCGCATCCGCCGCATTACCCCTGCCGGCATCATCTCCACCTATGCCGGGTCCGGCAATATTGATGGCGGTTTCGCCGGAGACGGTGGGCCCGCCACCAGCGCCCGGCTCTCTGCCCCCAACTCCCTCAGCATCGACGCCGCCGGAAACCTGTACATCTACGACACCGGCAACCTCCGGATTCGCAAAGTGACCCCTGACGTCGCCCCTGTCCTCACGAGCTTCGCCACCGTCCCCGCCGGCCTCAACCTCACCGTCGCCGGCATCACCTACTCGACCCCCATCGCCATTCCCCTCGCCCCGGGCTCCACCGTCACCATCGCCGCACCCTCGCCCCAAACCACCACCGCCCGCTACGGCTTCCTCGCTTGGTCTGACTCCGGCGCGCTCTCCCACACCCTCACCATCGCCAACACCCCCACCACCTACACCGCCACCTTCGGCTGCGACTACGACTTCGTCGTCTCCTCCGCTTCCGCCTCGGCC
>JANODS010000141.1:0-1972 GCA_031412835.1 Acidobacteriota bacterium
CCATGGAACGCCCCATCCTCTTCTCGTCCCTCACCAAAGCCTACGGCTCCGTCGAAGTCGTCAAAGACTTCAACGCCTCCATCCTCCCCGGCCAATTCGTCTCTCTCCTCGGCCACTCCGGCTGCGGGAAATCGACTGTACTCTCGATCCTCGCCGGCCTTCAGGAAGCAACCAGCGGCGGCATCATCATCGACGGTCGGGAGATCGACGGCCCAGCCCTCAGCCGCGCGATCGTCTTCCAATCCCCTTCCCTGCTCCCCTGGCTCACCGCCCTCGAAAACGTCCGCCTCGCCTACTCCCAGGCCAATCCCAAATCTTCAACCCGCTCCCAACGCGACGCCGCCCAACACTATCTCGACATGGTCGGCATCGGCGACTACGCGCACAGCCTTCCGTCCGAACTCTCGCAGGGCACCCAACAGCGGGTCTCCATCGCCCGAGCGTTTTCTCTCGAACCGCGCATCCTGCTCCTCGACGAGCCCTTCGGCATGCTCGATTCCATCACCCGCCTGGAACTCCAAGACCTGCTCCTCGACCTCTGGGAGCAGCAACGCAAAACCGTCGTTCTCGTCACCCACGACATCGACGAAGCCATCTATCTCTCCGACCGCATTCTGCTCATGACCGATGGGCCGGAAGCGAAGCTCGGACTCGATATCACCGTCCCCCTTCCGCGCCCCCGCGATCGCCGTATGGCCACCGATGACCCCGCGTACTTTCAACTACGCCGCGAAGTCATCGGCTTCCTCGTCAGCCATACCCGCCAGTTCGCGGCCGTCTAAGCGGCCCACTGCAATTGACTAACTACGGCCCGGTTCGCGGCCGATACGATACGTGTGCGTTCTCGCATGCGCTGGAGCTCTATACCCATGAACGCAACTCTCATCCGCTCTCTCTTCCTCGCCTCCTTCGCCGGCCTCGCCCTAGCGCAGAACGCGATTCCCACTCACAAGATCGGCAACGTCGTCGTCTCCGGCAGCTTCCGGACCCGGCTCGAAACCTGGGATTGGTTCCCGTCGACCAACAACAACGCCTACGGCCTATCCGGCAATATCCTCCGCGTCAGCTTCGCGCAAACGCGGGAGAACTTCGATTGGAACGTCGAACTCGCCGTGCCGTTCCTCCTCGGTCTTCCGGAAAACGCGCAGGGCACGGGCTCCCAGGGTGCCCTCGGCCTCGGCTCCAACTACTACACCGCCAACCAGCGCAACCGCAACGCCGCCATGCTCTTTCCCAAACAAGCCTATGTTCGTTGGAAGAGCCCGCGGCACTCGCTGCGTGTGGGCCGCTTCGAATACAACGACGGCTCCGAAACGACACCCAAGAGCCCGACGCTCAACGTTCTGAAGAACACGCGGATCAACCAACGCCTCATCGGGGCCTTCGCGTGGGCTCACGTCGGCCGCAGCTTCGACGGCTTGCACTATCAGTACGCCAAGGGCAATCGCAACTTCACCGCGGTCAGCGCCGTGCCCACGCGCGGTGTTTTCCAGGTCGACGGCTGGGGCTGGAACCAAGCCGCCTTCGGCTACGGCGCGCTCACCCAGATGTGGGGCAAAGGCACCCATGCCGCTGATACCCGCGTCTTCGGCCTCTACTATCACGACTTCCGCGACGTGCTCAAAACCGACAACCGACCGTTGGCGGTCCGTCAGGCCGACTTCTTCTCCGACGTCAAGATCTTCACCTTCGGCGGCCACTCCGTCCACGCCTTCACCTCAAAAGCAGCGACTTACGACCTGCTCTTTTGGGGCGCTGGCCAAACCGGAAAATGGGGCAAACTCGACCACCGCGCCGGGTCTTTCGTTGCCGAAGCGGGCGTCCAGCCGAAGCTGAAATTGAAGCCCTGGATCCGCGGCGGCTACACCTACGGCAGCGGCGATAGCAACGGAACCGACGGCAAGCACGGCTCGTTCTTCCAGAACCTGCCGACGCCCAGGCCCTTCGCCCGCTTCCCCTTCTTCGACATGAT
>JANODS010000142.1:0-5684 GCA_031412835.1 Acidobacteriota bacterium
CAATCCGCTGCCCGCTCTTCAACACCAATACCTGCGTAGGCCGCTCTTCCGCCCCCAGGGCAAATCCCACCGAAATCAAGGCGAACACGCAACTCCGCATACTCCAATCATCGGCATCTCAAAAAAAAACATAAATAGACGAAACACCTTATTCTCAAAAGTCCTCTACAGTGTGACGACTCACTAGGTAACACCATGCGCCTATTCCTCATCTTCCTCATCGCCCTCGGCCCCCTTACCCTCGCCGCACACGGCAAAGATAAGGATAAACATAAGGGCAAAGGTCACGACAAACATTACGAAGACCGTGGCCCAAGTAGTGTCGAGGTCTATTTCCGCCCCGCCGACGTAGTCGTCATCAACCGATACTATTACGCCCAGCCCCTGCCCCCCGGCCTCCAGAAAAAACTGGCCCGCAAAGGAACCCTCCCCCCGGGCTGGCAAAAACGCTACCGCCCCTTCCCCGCCTACGTCGAATCGCAACTGCCCCCAATCTGCAATACCTGCGCCCGCGGCTACTATGACGATTACGCAGTTGTCTTCGACAAACGCACCGCTATCATCTACGACATCGCCCAACTCACGGCCGATATCCTCCGCCGCTGATCGACCTCCGCCAGGTCCAACCGACAAACACCATCCCCAACAAACTCAAACCGCCCCCCAACATCGCTGACCAAGGGCGATACACCATCTCAATCCGGTGGTCGCCCTTCTCCACCACCACCCCCCGCAACGCCCCGTAAACCTCCAGAATCTCCACCACCCGCCCGTCCACCTTCGCCGTCCAACCCGGAAAGTACGTGTCCGACAACACCACCAAACCCCGGCACTCCATCTTCACTTCAATCCGCACCCGGTTCGGGCTCGAAAGCGAAACCAACCGAGCCTCCTCCCCCTCCCCCGCACAAGCCTCCAACAACGGCGGAACCCCCAACATCATCGCCTCCCGCCGAGCCACAAACTCAGCCGCCTCCAACCTCATCCGCAAATGCGCATACGAAGGAACCTGCGTCACGGCATGAACCGTCCACGCCCGCGGCAGCGCCATCGGGTTCCGATACAAATTCACACCGCTCTCCCCCGCCAACGCCAACACCAACTCCGGCCGCGAAGGCGTCTTGCTCAAATAAAAGTTCGCCCCCATCAAATCCTGCGTCCGAGGTCGATGCCGCTCCAACTCCACCAAATTGGTCGTCCCACTCGCCCCATACCCCGCCGTTGTCGGAACCCCATGCCAATCCCCAAAGTTATACGGCACATCCGCATCCGCCACCTCCACCCGCAAAGGCCCCGGCTGCGCTCGTAAAAAGTTCACAATATCCCCGTGCTGAAACAGCCGATCCAAGAATCCCGCGCGCTCCTTCGATACCCGGCTCGCCATCGCCGCCCCGCTCACATTCCCAATCTCCACCGTCACCATCACCACCACCGCCACCCCCAACCAACCCCGCGTCACCGTCCCCGCCCGCCAACCCGCCAACAACGCAGCCCCCAACGTCGCCATCATCGCCGTCACCATCGCCGCGTTCGAAACCTGCCCCACCCCCAACGTCAACGCCCCATAAATCGCCCCGCCAATCACCGCCAACCCCAAAATCGTCCTCCCCAGCCAAACGCTCCCCCGCCGCCCCAACGCATCAAATCCAAACGCCACCAGCGGCGCGATCCCAAAGCTAAACAACGCCAACGCCCGCGCCGGCACCCGAGCCTTCCCAAACACCGGCAACACCGAATACAAAACGCCATGCAAGAAATTAGAAGTCGCCAAAGCCAAGAACACCCCCGCCAACCCCACCATCACCAAGATCCGCACCTGTGGCCGCCGCCGCCATCCGTGATAAACCCCCAGCAACGCCAACCCAAACGCCATAATGCCAACGAACGGCGTCACATGCACCTCCGGCCTCGGAGTCACAATCCCCAATACAGCCGTCGGGCTCCACGAAAACTCCTGATGCACTTGGTACGGGATCGGCTCATTCCACGCAATCGGATCCGGCATCCCCGCCCACCGTTTCGACAGTTGCGCATACTCCTGCGCCGGCACAATCTGCCCCGCCGCAATTAAGAACAGCGATAGCCCCGCCACCACCCCCAACCGCCACGCCGCACCCCGCCAAATCGCCACCACCCATATCCCCGCCACCACCACCGTCGAATAAATCGGTACCTCATGATGGCCGCTCAGCCATGCCACCCCCAACAAAGCACCCGACATCGCCGCGCTGAACAACGCCCTCTCCCCCCGCAACGCTCGAAACAAAAACAAAAACACCAGCGGCAGCCACAGCGCCCCATTCAGAATCTGCGGCCAATCCGTACACCCCAAAAATCCACCAAACGAAAACACCGCTGCCCCTAACACCGAGGCCGCCCGGCTCCGCTTCCAATCCCGACAGAGCAGGTAACAAAACAAGGCCGCCTGAAAGTGGATCAGCACGAAATACCAATGCACCACGTCCACGTTCAGTTTCCCCTCTCGAAACGGAAACACCCCCAGCAACCAGTTCGCCGGATACGCCGCCCCCGTCACCTGCCCCAAAAACGGCTGCCCAATCCAATGGTTCGGATCCCACAGCGGAAACCGTAAATGCCGCCACTCCCCAGCCTGAAACTGCAACCGCGGCAGGTCCAAATACGACAAATCCGGACTATTCAAAAAGCTATACTGACCCGTCAACGTCAGCTTCCAGTAAAAGCCCACGCACAACAAAAAGAGAAGAACCGGCGCGCCAAGTTTGCGTATCATCGTCGACCTCTAATGTAACCCCTGCGGATGATATATACTTCTGATCTCATCGCGCAGAAGGCGGACCGCCTCGTGAAACTTCCTCTCCTCCTAGCTTCCCTCACCGTTTCCCTCCTCCTCGCCCAATCCGACCGCGGCGTCCTCCGTGGCGTCACCACCGATTCCAGCGGCGCCTCCGTCCCCGGTGCCCGCCTCCTCCTCTCGAACACCGCCACCAACGTTGAGTCCACTGCCCTCTCCTCCGCCTCTGGAGACTTCGTCATCCCCGCCCTTTCCCCGGGCTCCTACCGCCTTCGCATCACTAAAGAAGGCTTCAAAACCGCACTCCGCGACCACCTCACGCTCACCGCCGGCGGCGAAGCCCGCGTCGACATTACCCTCGAAATCGGCTCCCTCGCCGAATCCGTCCAGGTCACCGCCACCGCCGAACAACTGCAAACTGCCAACGCCCGAGTCACCACCCAAGTCTCCAACAAGTACGTCGACGAACTCCCCCTCGTCGTCGGCGGCGGCATGCGCAACGCTATCGACCTCGCCATGATCACCCCCGAAGCCAAAAACTCCGCCGGCACCGGCGTCAGCGACGACAACACCTTCTCCCTCGGCGGCGGCCAAGTCGCCGCCTTCGGCATCACCATCGATGGCGTCTCCGCTAACATAGCCCGCTTCAGTTCCGTCTCTCTCGTCGCCGTCAACACCCCCTCCCTCGACGCGATCACCGAGTTCACCGTCGAAACCAACGGCTACAAAGCCGAATTCGGACGCGCCCAAGGCGGCTCCATGACCTTCGCCTCCAAATCCGGCACCAATCAGCTCCACGGCACCGCCTACGAATTCCTCCGCAACGACGCCTTCGACGCTCGCCGCTTCTTCGAAGCCGAACGCGGTGCCTACAAACAACACGATTTCGGCTTCTCCGTCGGCGGTCCCGTGCTCCTCCCCAAACTCTACGACGGCCGCAATAAAACCTTCTTCTTCGCCGCCGGCGAATGGTTCCGCAACCGCGTCGGAGCCGCCAGCCAATTCTTCAGCGTCCCCTCCCCCGAAATGTATCAGGGCGATTTCCGCAACTGGGTCGACGACTCCGGTCGACGCCTCCCCATCTACGACCCCGCCACCACCCGGCCCAACCCCTCCGGAACCGGCTTCATCCGCGACGCCTTCCCCAACAACCAAATCCCCAACGCCCGATTCTCAAACTTCTCCCGCAACGTCCTCAAAGCCGTCGGCAATCCCATCATCCCCAACAACAACGCCGCCCCCGGCTCCTCCAACTTCGTTCGCAATAACTTCATCAACAGCTCCGGCAGCCTCACCGAACCCTGGAATAAACTCAGCACTAAAATCGATCACAGCTTCAACTCCTCTAACCGCGTCGCCTTCCTCTTTAACCGAGGCCTTCACAACATCGAAGCCGGTGCCAACGGCTTCCCCGGCCTCCCCGGCATCTTGAACTCCACTAGCTTCGAAACCTACTTCGGCGACGTCTACCGCCTCAACTACACCAAAGTCATCCGTCCCAACATCGTTAACTCCGCCTTCGGAGGCTGGAACACCCTGCAATCCGACAAGTACAATCTCAACTCCACCGGCGGCTGGAAACAACGCGGAGTCTGCCTCTTGAACGCCTGGGACTGCGACCGCAACTTCGTCCAAATCCAGTTCTCCGATTACGCCCAATGGGGCGGCTCCGCCGGCGACGGTGCCGGAAACAAAGTCTTCTCTCTCGGCGACGACCTCACTATCATCCAAGGCCGCCACACCATCAAAACCGGCTACCTTTACGAACGCCTCGACTTCAACGGCTTCGGTCGCCAAACCATCTCCGGCCTCATCCGCGGCGACCGCCGCAGCACCTCCGTCCCCGGCAATAACACCCTCGCCACCGGCGGCGGAAACGGCTTCGCCTCCTTCCTCCTCGGCGAATCCTTCTCCGGCGGCACCGAAGACGATCGCCTCGTCGAACAACAGTTCCGCAGCCACGCTGTCTACGCCCAGGACGATTGGAAACTCTCCTCCAAACTCACCATCAACTTCGGCGTCCGTTATGAATTCACCCTCCCGCCCCTCGAAAAGAACGACAAATGGAGCGACTTCAGCCCAGACCGGCCAAACCCCGCCGCCGACGGCTTCCTCGGTGCCCTCCGCTTCGCTGGCTTCGGCAACGGCCGCGAAAACGCCCGCACAATCACCCCCGGCTGGTATGGCGGCTTCAGCCCCCGCCTCGGCCTCGCCTACTCCCTCAACCCCAAAACCGTCCTCCGCGCCGCCGCCGCCCGCTCCTTCGGCGTCGCCAAAGCCGTCACCGGCAGCACCCACTTCGATGGTGCCGTCCTCGTCTTCCGCCCCACCTCCACCGACAACGGCGTCACCCCCTCCTTCAAACTCGATCAAGGCCTCCCCGCCTATAACCGCCCCCCCAGCACTGACCCCTCCTTCGCCAATAACAACGCCGTCGCCTGGTGGAATAACGAAGCGGTCCGCCTCCCCGAACAGTACGATTGGACCTTCAGCCTCCAACGCCAACTAACGAACACCACCCTCCTCGAAGCTACTTACAATGCCACCATCGGCCGCCATCTCGTCGCCGGCCTCCTCAATCCCAACCAAGTCCCATTCTCCGCCCTCGAACGCTACGGCCCCACTGTCCTCCAAAGCAACATCACATCTCCTGCCGCCGTCAACGCCGGCCTCCGTAAACCCTACCCGAGCTTCACCGGCACCGTCGCCCAAGCCCTCCGTCCCTACCCCCAATACCTCGCCATCGATACCCGCGGCGGCAACGGCGACAAAAGCGGCAACTCCAGCTACCACGCCCTCATCCTTCGCTTCGACAAACGCTTCTCCTCCGGCTTCATGACCCAGGGCTCCTACGTCTTCTCCAAACTCATCACAGACTCCGATAGCTACAACGCCGACAACTCCTCCGCCG
>JANODS010000143.1:0-2331 GCA_031412835.1 Acidobacteriota bacterium
GAGGGTGGCCTGGAGCTGGGCTCCGAGGAAGATTTGGCGGGGCTTGACGGGCATTTGATTGTGGATCGAGACTCGCGAAGCCGGGGATATAACCGGAGTTACGAAGGCGAACCGACGGCGGGACAAGACATCACGTTGACCCTCGATGAGGGCATCCAGTTCATCGCCGAGAAGGCCCTGCGAGAGGCGATGGAGCGGGAGAATATTCCGTTTGGCTCGTTGGTGGTTCTGCACGTAAAGACCGGCGAGATATTGGCGATGGCGAGTTGGCCGACCTTCGATCCGAACATCCGCTTCCAGGACAAGCGCGAATTCAGCAGCCGCTTGAACAATGCGTTGACGGTGCCGTTTGAACCGGGATCGGTTTGCAAGGTGATGACCATCGCCGCCGCGCTGGAAACGACGAATCTGCGGCCCGAGACCCCGATTCTGTGCGGCGGCACGGTGATGCGGATTCTGGGCCGGGACATTCATGACGAGCACGCTTATGGGGTGCTGCCAATGCAGATGGTGCTGGCAAAATCCTCGAACCTTGGCGCGGTGAACATTGGCATGCGGGTGGGCAAAGAGAACCTTTACCACTACATGAAGCTGTTTGGTTTCGGCGATACGTTGGGCATTGGTTTGCCGGGCGAATCGGGAGGGGTGATGCGACCGGCGCGGCAGTGGAATCCGGATTCGATAGCCTCGATCGCCATTGGCCACGAGATGATGACGACGACGCTGCAATTGGCGCAGGCGGCTTCGATCATCGCCAACAACGGCACGTTGATTAAGCCACGGCTGATTCTGCATCGGCAGTCTCCCGGCGGTTTGATCGAGAAAGAGCCGGCGGCGGTTCCGGAGAGGCGGATTAAGCCGGAAACGGCGATTATGATGCGCCGGATGATGGAGATGGTGGTGCTTGAGGGGACCGGCAAGGCGGCGAAGTTGAAGGGCTACACGTCGGGCGGCAAGACGGGCACGGGCAAAATTTTCGAGCAGGGGAAGGGCTACCGGAGCCTTTACAACTCCACATTCATGGGTTTTGCTCCGGTGGCGAACCCGGAGATTGTAGTGGTGGTCACTTTGAACCGGACGACGAAGAAGGCCGGCGGAATCGCGGGACCGGTGTTTCGCGATGTGGCCCAGGGCGCGTTGCGGATTCTGGGTGTGCCGAAGGACGTCCCGGAGACGGAGAACGTGAGCCAAGCCCCGGCGCAGAGCTCAAAGGAGACCGAGACCCAGGACGAAGAGGAAGAGGAGAAAGAACTGGAGCGGCAATTCAACGTGGCGCAGCAGGACTCTCGCGTCGTGGCCGGGCCGAAGGTGCCTGACTTTAAGGGCATGACCTTGCGGGCGGTATTGCAGAAGTCGGCGGCGGAAGGGTTTCAGGTGGACGTGGTGGGGTCTGGCGTGGCGAAGCGGCAGCAACCGCCGCCGGGTGCGGTGTTGGATCAGGCGCGGCGCATTCGCGTGGTGTTTTCGCGGTGACCGGCACGATCAGAGAGATCCTCGCCGGTAGTGGCATCGTGTCGGTGAGCGATGAGACGGTGCTGGGGAAGCCGTGCGAGGGGCTCGCCTATGACTCGCGCCATGTACGAAACGGCTACCTGTTCTTTGCGTTTGTAGGCGCGATTCTGGATGGCCGGAAGTTTGCGATGGCGGCCACAGAGAGCGGCGCGACGGCGGTGGTCAGCGAGGCTTCGCGCCCGGAAGAGTTGACGATGCCCTGGATCGAGGTGGGGCACGGACGCCGGGCGTTGGCGGCGGCCGCGAAGCGGTATTACGATGCTCCCGATGAACGCCTGGGACTGACGGGCATTACGGGCACGAACGGGAAGACGACTTGTACCTATCTGGTGGACGCGTTGCTGCGGGCGGCGGGATACTCGACCGCGCGGATCGGCACGATTGGTTGCGAGGTGGCTGGCGTGGCGGAGGCGGTGGCGAACACGACGCCGGAATCCCTGGAGCTGATGCAGATCTTTGCGAGGACGTTAGAGGTTGGTGGCAGCTACGCCACGATGGAGGTTTCCTCCCATGCGTTGGCGCAAGGCAGGGTGGCGGGGCTGCACTTTCACACGGCGGTTTTTACGAACCTGACGCAGGACCATTTGGATTTCCACGGCTCGATGGAAGAATATTTTGCCGCGAAGCGAAAGCTGTTCGAAGGGGAGTTTCGGCCACCGTTTGCGGTGATCAATGCGGACGATGTTTACGGTCAACAGATCACTCCTGGCGCGGGTACGACGACGCTTCGGTACGGGCTGAGCGTGGCGGCCGACTTGCGGGCGGAGGCGATTGAAAGCTCGTTTTCGGGACTTCGGTTTTTGGCTTGGGATGGCGGGT
>JANODS010000144.1:0-2274 GCA_031412835.1 Acidobacteriota bacterium
CAAATAGAGCAGCATCAGCGCCTTATGCATCGGGTCCAACCCATTGATAAACGCATACAACGCCCGCACCTCTTCCGGCTCCCCCGGATCCACCGCCGCCAACACCCGCTCCTCATCCACCACCACCACCCGCCCCAGCGTCGCCTCGCTCCGATAGAACGAAATCGCCACGTTCAGCGCAATCCGGTACATCCACGTCGAAAACTGAACCCGCCCATCAAACTTCCCGAAGGATCGCCAAAGCTGAAACAGAATCTCCTGCGCCAGATCCTCCCGTCCCTCCGGGTCTCTACAGTACGCATGACAAACCTTGTACAGGATCTTCTTGTGCCGCTCAACCTGGTTCTGAAACTCGTCCTGAATCACTTCACCCTGTTATTCGCACGACCACCCCACAAAATCACACCATGTCGTCCCGCAGTAAAGGCTGCTTCGTATACTGCGAAGGCAAGCTCACGATCGGCTCCTCCAATACAACCCCCTCTCGCCTTCGTCCCACCATCCGCACGTACCCCAAATACTCCCCCTGGTCCGCCTCCAACGCCCCAATCTCCGCCGCATTATCCGGCGCAATCGCCCGGTGCCAATCCAGCCACAGTCGCCAGCCATCCGCCAACGTATCCGCCATACTAACGTCCGCGATCCCCGACTTCTCCCAGTGCCGCCGCCACCACCCCGCCGAATGCAAACACCACAAATCGTTCGTCCACCATCCCCGCAAATGCTCCGGCACCGGCCCCGCTATCTCCTGCATCAGCCCCGCCCCGGCCATCCCGATCTGCCCCCCCGGCTTCACAAACCGCGCCAAATAACTCAAATACAAATCGTCCGTTCCATAGTAGAAATAGGAGTCGATCGATAGGATCGCATCAAAAAACCCACTAGAAAACGGCAAAGCTCGCGCGTCGATCCGCAAAGGAAAAACCCCGTCCCCCAACCCCGCGTCCCGAATCCGCTCCTCATTCTCCGACGCGGAATTCCACAAATCCACCGCCCAAACCTCCACCCCAAACTCCCGCCGCAGAAAGATCGAAGAAGCCGCCTTCCCGCATCCCAAATCCAACACCCGCATCCCCGGCCGCAACTCCATCGCCCCCGCCAACCACTCCGTCAGCCACAACGAATTCGCGCCCCCACTGACACTGGCCCGGATCCATTCCGGGTGGTACTGGGCAGCCAGCGGAAACCGCTCTGAAACAAATAAATGGTCCGTATTCACGATCACCACAATCTTCCCATAAGGCAAAATGAAGCGAATGGACCACCAAACCCGCAGGCTCCAACCCGGTGACCAACCCCTAGCCGCCGAGCTCTTCGCACTGATGGCCGAGGTCTTTGAGGAGGAACGAAAGCCCCTCTCCCTCCCCTACCTCGACTACCTCCTCAGCCGCGACGACCTTTGGATCATCGCCGCCTTCGCCAACTCTCAACTCATCGGCGGAATCACCGCTTACACCCTGCCGCTAACCAGAACAGAGTCCTCCGAACTCTTCATCTACGATCTCGCCGTTCTTCCCGCCCACCAGCGTCAAGGGGTCGGCACCCGATTGGTCAAGGCCTTGCGGAACGCCGCCGCCGATCAAGGCATCACCGTCGCCTTCGTCGCCGCCGACAACGAAGACACCCACGCACTCGACTTCTACCGGGCCGTCGGAGGCACGGCCTCCCCCGTCACCTTCTTCACCTTCGAACAACCCTAAACACCACGCGATATACTCACCCCTAATGACCCGCCTCGCTCCCCTGCTCCTTCTCCCCCTCCTCGCCGCCTACCCCGCCGAACCCGGCCAACCCAAGCTCATCGACGCCCACGTCCACTACAACGGCAACCCCGCCTTCCTCGCCCAATACACCGCCAAGCTCCGCGCCGCCGACGGCCAGGCCCTCCTCATCGCCGCCCCCAAGGACATCCCCGACGTCAAAAAGTTTATGGCCGCCAACCCCAACCGCCTCTTCGGCCTCGGTCAAATGTCCCTCGACGATCCCCAAGCCCTTCAAATCGTCGACGACTTCCACAACGCCGGCTTCCGCGGCCTCGGCGAACTCACCGGCCCCGAATACAGCTTCGACGACCGCCGCTACTGGCCCATCTACGAACGCGCCGAAAAATACCGCATGATCATCATGTTCCACACCGGCATCGTCAACCGCCGCAACTTCGCCGAACCCATGAACGTCAGTTCCGACCGCATGCGCGTCTCCACCCTCGACCTCATCGCCCGTCGCTTCCCCAAACTAACCCTTATCGGAGCCCACCTCGGCAACCCCGACTAC
>JANODS010000145.1:0-15344 GCA_031412835.1 Acidobacteriota bacterium
GTTTACGGCACGTCCAGCGGATGGTGGAGAAGCTTGCCAATGGGCGCTGGCCGGCCCTGATCCTGGGGGAGACGGGAACGGGGAAAGAGGTGGTGGCGCGCTCCATCCATTCGACGAACCCGGCTGGGACTTTCGTGACGATCGATTGTTCGGCATTTGTGGGCCCGCTGATGGAGAGCGAATTGTTTGGTCATCGGCGCGGTGCGTTCACCGGTGCGGACCGGGACAAGGTGGGCTTGATCGAGGCGGCGCACGGTGGGACGGCGTTTTTCGACGAAATTGGCGAGATGCCGCTTGACCTCCAGGCGAAGCTTTTGCGGGTGCTGCAGGAGAAGGAGTTTCGGCCACTCGGTTCGACGGTAACGAAGCGCTCCGATTTTCGGATCATTGCCGCTACGAATCGGGACCTGGCGAAAGAGGTGGAGAAGGGTACGTTTCGGCAGGATCTTTACTATCGGCTGAATGTGGTGACGTTGCGATTGCCGCCGCTGCGGGACCGGCGCGAGGATATACCGGCCCTGTTGCAGCACTTTCTGCGGAAGTATGGGTCGAACCACAGCTTTACGCAGGAGGCCCTGGAGGCGGCGCTGGCCTACGATTGGCCCGGCAACGTGCGTGAGCTGGAGAACTCGGTGCAGCATATGGTAGCCATCAATACGGGCCCGCTGCTGCATCTCCGTGATTTGCCATCGCCGCTGCAGAATTTCATCGCAACCCATCGTTTGCCGCAAGCTTCTTTGACGATGGCGGCGTCGGCGGGCTATGGACTGGCATCGCTGTCGGCTGGGGCTCAGCCGAGTTTTGTGTCGTCGCCGATTCTTCCGCTGGTGGAGATGGAACGGCGCGCGATTCTGAGCGCTCTTGAGTACACCAAGGGTGATCGTTTGATGGCGGCGCATCTGCTTGGGATTGGTAGAACGACGCTTTATCGTAAGCTCAAGGAATACCAGCTAGGAGATTGAGACTTTTCCGAGAGATGGGCCACTTTCCTTTCGATGAATTCGCCCTCTCCCGCCCGTATCCGCAGCAGGGTTTTGCTGGTTGAGTCAGACCCTTGGGACGCTGGTCTGGTTCAGGAAGCTCTCGACGAGCTCGAAGAGCAACAGTATAGAAAGCTCTTGCCGTGGCAGATGGAGCTTTACCACGCGGAGACGCTGGGGGAGGCGGTCGCCGCTCTGGATCAAGAGCCCTTCGACATCATCCTACTCAACCTCGATCTCACCGATAGCAAGGCGCTTCACACGTTTTTGCGGTTGCATACGATCAGTCGAACGGCTCCGATCGTGATCCTGTGCAGCGCCGCGGATGAGTATACGGCCTTGGCCGCGGTGCGGGAGGGAGCGTTCTCCTACCTGCTGAAGGAGGATCTCGATTGTCTGCCCTTGGCGCGCACGCTTCGTTCGGCCATGGAACGGCAGCAGGCCATCGTTGCGCGCGCCGAATTGCCGCTGCTGGATGAGCTGACGAGTTTGATCTCGCGCGACGGGTTCGTTTTGCTGGGCGAGCAATCGCTGCAATTGGCGGCGCGCTGGCAGCGGCCCGCAACGCTATTCCTGGTGGAGTTGACTGGCTACTCGTTACTTCAGGACGCCTATGGCCATCAGGCGCACGATCTGGCGTTGATCGAAACCGGTGACCTTTTGCGGAGCGTTTTCCGCGAGTCGGACGTGGTTGCCCGCCTGCAGGGGGATACGTTTGGTGCCCTCTGCTTTGATGATCCAAGCGCGATCGAACCCATGGGGGACCGCATCAAGCGGTATCTCCACTCGTTGAGCCCGTACGCAATGCAACGTCCGGTGTTGTGTTACGTTACCGGTTCGTCCACGTTGACTCCCAGCGCGACAACCAATTTGGACGTGTTGTTGCAGTTCGCTGAATCGGACTTATTCGAGAATCGCAGCCGCGAACTCGTTCCCGCGCTACCATAGAGTTATGCTGTCGCTAACGGAATTCATTTCGTGGCTCCAAGATTTCTGGCTTGCCGGAACCTTTCTGTACGTGGGCTTGCAGCTTTTGGTAAGGCCGGAAGCGTGCGCGACCATTCTCACGAGCTTGGCGGATCGGTATCAGAGCCGGGGTTTGCCCCTGCCGATGCGTGGTTCGGCTCCCGCGGCACCGAACACCCCGTTGGTCAATCGTGTCTTGCGGTTCGTCGGTGGAGGCCTGGCTCTGTCCGGCGTGCTGCGATTGCCCGGCGTGCTCTGAGCGACGGCGTTGCGGATCGCACTCGACGCCACGTATAGTGTCGGTTCCCAACCCACGGGTGTTGCGGTGTATTCAAGGGAGATCCTTTGGGGCTTGGCGCGGCGGCATCCGGAGGCGAGCTATTGCTTCTGTTATCGTCCCCACCGCCTATTGCGTTCCCTGGAGGCATTCTTGCCTCGGCGGGCGGTTCGTCGGCCTCTGTTTGAAACTTGGGCGCCAAGAGCCAATATTTTTCATGGGTTGAACCAGCGGCTGCCCCATTTGAGCGGCAAGCACCACTTGATCACGACGTTTCACGACCTGTTTGTGATTTCGTCGGAGTACTCCACCGCCGAATTTCGAGCTCGATTCATTGCGCAGGCCAAGGATGCGGCGGCTCGATCAGAGCTGATCATTGCCGTGAGCGCGTTCACGGCGGGGCAGGTTTCAAGCTTGCTCGGCGTCGACCGGCGGCGCATTCGGGTGGTCCATCATGGCGTTTCGCATCCCTCGACCCAACATTTGAAGACCCTGACGAAGCGACAGCCGTTTATTCTGTCGGTGGGAGCGATCCAGAAGCGAAAGAACACGGGGACGCTCATTCAGGCATTCGAGGGTTTGCCGGACGGCTGGCGCTTGGTGCTGGCCGGGGCGGCTACTGGCTATGGGTCCGAAGAGATTCTGGCGCAAATTGCTCGAAGTCCTCGGCATCACGACATTCAGGTACTGGGGTACGTGTCGCAGGAACGGCTGGAGGCGCTGTATGGAAGGGCGTCGATTTTCGCGTTTCCGTCTTTGGACGAGGGCTTCGGCATCCCAGCTATTGAGGCCATGGCTTGGGGTGTACCGGTCGTAACGTCGGATCGGTCGGCCCTGCCGGAGGTAACGGGGGACGCCGCGTTCCATGTGGATCCGACGAGCGTCGAGGAGTTGCGGTTTACTCTTCAGACGTTAATTGAACAGCCGAGTTTGCGCGAGAAAATGGCCCAGAAGGGGTTCGCGCACGCTGCGCAGTTCACATGGGAGCGAGCCGTCGATCAAACATGGACGGTGTACCACGAACTGCTGGACGGCTAGTTAATTGCCACTGTCGTCGGTAGAAATCTTCAGGGCCCTCAAGAATTTCTGATCCTGGGAGGTCCAATTTACCTTGCCGAAAGCGCCTAGGCGTTTGCGCGGGGCTTCCGATTCGCTGGAATCGAGGTACTCGTCGTCGGTATCGGACGAATGTTCGTCGCGCTTGTTAAAGCCAATGGTGGCCTCGAGAACCAGGAACACGTCGTACCCGGACCTTTTGATTTCACCGATAGCTTCCGCGATTCGGTCGGAGTCGGACAGGGATTCGTTGATCGCGTTCCCTAGATCCTGCATTAGCTCTTTCAGTCGGTCTTCCAAAGGAATGGCCCTCTCCCGTCTCACTTCTGGGCACTCCCAGAATAACACTCTCTAGTTCTATCGGCGAAGCGCGCGAGAATCTACAGCTTTATAATGGAACTGTACTATGATAGCGATCGGTCGAAAATTCGTGGCCCATGTTTTGCCTGGGATCATCAAGCCACTGCACATTTTGTGGAACGAGATGATTGGGTTCGTTTTCATTTGTATCGCCATTATCGGGACCCCGAGAGTGTACAAAGAAGTAGCGGCCTTTACGGGAGAGCCGGACCAACTCGGGAGAATCGCCCTCGGCTTCTGCTTCCTCGTCCCGATGTATGGTTTCGGGATCGCGTCTTTCTGGAAGGCAAGGAAGATCAAGAAATCCTAAGGCGACGGGCTTAAGGAATATACCTTAGATTGATAGGGTTGTGAACCTGAGTTGGCTTGCTTACTATAAGAGTTTGGTGGCATACTCCCGATGATAGTAGGGAAGGCTTAGGGCACTCTACAGCCCATGACGGAACTCGAAGAATCCCGATAGCGGCCACCGCAGCGCGTTTTCGCTGCCGTGGTTGCTTGGCGAGCGGACAGCCTCGTTGAACCAGTTGCGAAGTTGCGTTTTTTGCGGCGGTCGGCTGCATTTTTCTCCAATCGGCCGTTGCGTCGTGCCTTGCGCAGCGCGCAAGTGCGGCATTTTTCGGCGGTACTTCTGGCACTTGGTCTGCTTCCAATTCCGATCGTTTCGGACGGGGCTCGGCTGATTCGGCCTGTGATCAGCCGGTTAGTGATTGGGCAGGGTGACGAGGTCGTCCGAGTTTGGCAAGTGGAGTCGAGCGAGGCGCATGAGCTATATAGCAATGGACTTCGGATTGAGAAGAAGTATGCGCTGCCGAAGCATGGTGCCGAGCCGTTCATTCAGTATCGACGGACCGACGACGGGAGGGAGCAACGGTCGGCCCCGTTCGGGATCGTCTTCCACACGACCGAAAGCCACGCGCTTCCTTTCGAAGAGACCCAGAACCGGGCGCTGCGGAGAATCGGCGCGGGGGTTTTGCAGTACGTCCGTCAGATTCGCGCGTACCACTATGTGATTGATCGGTTCGGACGGGTATGGCGTGTCGTACCGGAGGATGAGCCGGCTCATCATGCCGGCAATTCGGTGTGGGCCGACGTAGCGCATTTCTACATGAACCTGAACTCCAGTTTTCTGGGCGTTTCGTTCGAGGGGCCGTCCCGCGATGAGTCCGGCCAGACTCCGGCCACGGCGGCGCAGATCCACGCGGGTCGACTGTTGACGGATCTGCTCCGTTCTCGCCACCGGATCATCGCTCGCAACTGCGTCACGCACGCGCAAGTATCGGTGAACCCGGAAAACATGGGGATCGGATACCACACGGATTGGGCCGCGAATTTTCCGTTTGAGCAGATGGGGCTTCCCGATAATTATCGAATTCCTCCGCCGGCTATGACCTTATTCGGGTTTCAGTACGATCCGTCCTTTCGCGTCGCGACCGGGGAGCGCGTCTGGCGGGGGCTTGACGAGGCCGATTTGGAACTTCAGCGGACGGCGGTTGCGAGTCGGACGAGCCTCGCTAACTTGCGGCGCGGTTTGGCGCAGAAGTATCGTCACTTGTACGGCAAAATTAAACAGCCCGATTTCTCCCAGGAGGGAAATTAATGTCCCATACGTATTCCGACGGTTCGACCCCTGTAGGGCTTGACGTCGGGACCAGCCGCATCGTGGCCGCGTGGCCTTCTGAGAATGGATACCGGTTTCGCAGCCAGCTCAATTCGTTCGTGACGCTGCCAAACTCTAAGATGACGGAGAATGTCCTCCGCCGGGAGAATGTCCCGCATACGGTTCGCGGTGCGGAGATTTTGGTCCACGGCAATGAGAGCGAACGGTTTGCCGACCTGATCGGGGCCGAGTTGCGGCGACCCATGACCAAGGGATTTTTGAATCCGGCCGAAGCGGAGAGCATGCCGATGATGCAGAATCTGCTGCTCTCGTTGCTGGGTCCGGCGGCCCACTCGCGCCAGAAGCTTTTTTTCAGCGTCCCCGCGCCGCCAATTGGGGCGCACGATAGCCTCACGTATCATGAGGCGACGCTACGGCAGATTCTGGGCGAACTTGGATACGATGCCAAGCCGATCAACGAGGGCTTGGCGGTGATCTACAGCGAACTCGAATCGTCGAACTACACCGGGATCGGCATTAGTTGCGGCGGTGGGCTCTGTAACGTTTGCATGTCGTATCTCGCCGTACCTGTGATTCAGTTCAGCGTCCCCAAGGCAGGCGATTTCATCGATTCGAATGCGGCGGCGGTGGCCGGTGAAATGGTCAATCGGATCCGCATGATTAAGGAAGACGGCTTTCTGTTCAACGGCGTGGCGCACGACAAGTCGCACCAAGTAATCGCGGTCTACTACGACGACATGATTCAGACGGTGGTGCAGGCCATGCGAGAGGTCTTTTCGCAGGCCAAAAGTCTGCCGCGGCTGGGTCGTCCTATCCCGCTCGTGTTGAGCGGTGGAACGGTGCTACCGCTTGGATTTAAGGAACGCTTCGAGCAGGCTTTGCGTCAGCAAGATTTCCCAGTTCCGGTGAGTGAGGTCCGCCTGGCGACCGAACCCTTGAACTCAACCTCGCGTGGTGCTGTAATCGCTGCGTTGAGTGAAATGTAGAGAGAGGTTTCCATGCTCCGAATTCTTGTTGGACTTTCCGCGTCGGCCCTGATGTTTGCGCAACTACCCGGGCAGTATCCAACAGGACAGCCTCGACCTGGCCAGTATCCATCCGGGGGCCAGTATCCGCAGGGGCAGTATCCCCCGGGCCAATATCCTCCGGGTCAATATCCCCAGGGCCAAGGTACCGGCTTGCCGATTCCCTCGATAAAGCTTCCGAAAAAAGCACCGAAGGCCGAGAAGGGTCCGAAGCTCACCGCGATCGAAGGGACACTGCGGCAATTGGGCGAGAAGGAACTGGTCCTCGAAAGTTCGGCGAAAGGGGTGATGAAATTTCGCTTGCTGGCGAAGACACTTTTCCGGGATAAAACCGGGGAGCCGATGCGCGATTCCTTATTGAAGCCGGGCGATGTCCTGCAGGTTGAGGTGAGCGCCGAGGACGAGGAGACTGCCGTACGAGTGAATTTGGTGCGGCCCGGCACGTCTGAAGAGCGGGCTAGCATGGAGGCGAAGGCCGCCGATGCGGCTCCGGAAGCTTCGGCGGCCCCGGCGGCCCCTCGGAGTAGCGGCGCGCAAACGGAGCCGGCGCGAGCGGAGATCACGACTCCCAAGATTGGTGGTGAACCGCTGGAGGACCGTCCGATCCTTCGGCGGGGCGTCCCCGCCCGGGCGAAGAACGCGCCGCCGAAGCCCGAGATCGAGGCGGTCGAAGCGCCAGCCAGTGGAACGAAGGAGGAGGCGGCATTGCTTCGGCTTCCCACCGCTGCCGCGGCCGACCCGGTGATTTCCGCCGCACGGGAGGAGGCGTCGAATTTCACTGCCTCGCTACCCAATTTCCTAGTGCTTCAGCACACCATGCGCTACATGAGCGCGACGAATCCGCCGGATTGGCAGGCGATCGATACGGTTTCCGCGGACGTGGTTTGCGTGAATGGCCAGGAGGAGTACCGCAACATCAAAATCAACGGCAAACTGACGAAGGAGCCGGCCGAGAAGACCGGTGCTTGGTCCACGGGTGAGTTCGTCACGACCCAGCAAGACATTCTTTCGCCGATGACCGCCGCGCAGTTTACCAAGCGTGGCACCGACCGCATCGGCGGCCGAACCGTGCTTGTATACAATTTTGCGGTCAAACAGCCGTTTTCACATTGGCAGGTGCACGCCAGCGACCAAGGAAAGATCTACCGTCCTGGCTATAAAGGCACGATGTGGATCGATCAGGAGACCAATCGGGTGATGCGGATTGAGCAGCAGAGCCTAAGCTTTCCGGGGGACTTCCCATTCGACAAGGCTGAGATCGTCCTTGAGTATGATTTCGTTCGCATCGATAGCAAGATGTTTCTCTTGCCGGTTCATAGTGAAAATATGATTTGCCAACGCGGTTCGAATAACTGTAGCCGGAACGAAATCAACTTTCGGAACTATCGAAAGTTCGGTGCAGACTCCAAAATCGATTTTGAGAAGAACTGACCTGCTACACTAGAGAAAGGTTTTACTGTCGAAGGGCCCACTCAGGTTTTCCGGGGGGCCATTGTACGCCGGACGAACCGGCGTCTCCTCTCCCAAATGTGTCCGACACGGAGAGTCTGATCCGGGACATTCGGCACGGTACGAACTGGAGACTGCATGGCTAGAGCACACACTACATTTAAGAAACGGCAGAAAGAGTTCGCGCGCATGGAAAAGTCGCAGGAGAAAGCGGCTAAGCGGGTACAGAAGAAGACCGACGGGACGGGACGAGAGCCTGGATCGGGCCCGGAGATTGAAACGGAGCCCATTGACTCGTTCACGCTGCCGCCGGAAGAGCGCACCGTTTAAGCTGACCCACCCTGGGGTTATTACTTCGTTCTAAAATTCAAAAGGCCCCCGTCTCTGGGGGCCTTTCTCATTTCTAGCCCTTAAATGAGATTCGCCAAATCTTGTTGTTCCCATCTTCGCTGAGCAACAAGCTGCCATCGGCCAGTTGCAAGAGTCCCACCGGGCGACCCCAAACCTCTTTCTTGTCTTCGCCGAGCATGAATCCGGTAAGAAAATCCTCCGGCTGCCCGGTCGGTTTGCCGCCTGCGAACGGGATGAACACGACCGAGTAGCCGAGGCGTTTGGCCCGGTTCGAAGAGCCTCGGTAGGCCACAAACGCGCCGTTGTGAAACTTGGCCGGGAACTGTTTGCCGGTGTAAAAGGCGAAGTCCATGGCCGAGGAGTGCGCCCGCAGGACCATGTCCGGTTCGATCGCCTTTTTGACAGCCGCCGGGTTCTTGCCCTTGTGCCGAGGCTCCTCATTGTTTCCAATGTAGGCATAGGGCCAGCCATAGAAGGCACCTTTTTTCACCGACGTGAAGAAGTCCGGCACGAGTTCATCGCCCAAGCCATCGCGTTCCTGCACGGTAATCCACGGCTTGCCGCTCTGGGGGTTGATCCGGATGTTGACGGCGTTCCGCAGGCCAGTGGCAAAAATCTGCTTGCCGGTTCCATCGGGGTTGTAGACGTGGATCGCGGCGCGGTCGTCGGGGTCTCCGGCATCGATATTACTGCTCGAACCCACTGATAAATAGAGTTTTTCGCCCTTCGGATCAAAGGCGATGCCGCGGGACCAGTGACCCTTGCCGTAGCCCTTCAGTGAGATAACTTCTTCTCCAGCACCAACAGTCAGCGCCTTTGCGTCGAGCTTGTAGCGCTTCACCGACTCCGCTTCGGCGACGTAAAGGTACTCTTTCCATAGCGCCATTCCGAACGGCCGGTCGAGGCCCGAGATCAAAGTCTTCGGCGTTGGCTTCGGATTTCCCGTTCCAACCACGGCCACGCTGCCTTTGGGCAGGCTCTCGGTGACGAGGACCGCGCCGCCGGGCAGTTCGAGCATGATCCGAGGCTTCTGGAAGCCTGTCGCGTACTCCTCGGCAACGAAACCGACGGGCAGTTTGAGCTGGGCACCAGGCGGCTGCGGAATCAACTTCGCGCCGTTGGCGACAGAGCTAGCCGGGTTCGGTTCCGGTAGCGCGAACTTCTTATTCTTCGCCCAAGCAAGAGTACTCAGCCCGAGCGCACATCCCAAAAGTTTCCGTCTCTGCATACAGACGCAGTCTATCATTCCTACTTCCGCGTTAGCTTTCGGATGAATTCGATGGTCGGCTTCGGGGCCTCGAACTCGGCTTCCTGCAGCACATTGCGGCCAAATCGGTCTTTCGCATTCAGGTCAGCGCCGTGGTCCACCAGATACTGGATCATCTCGTGGTCACCGAAGCGGGTGGCCGTATGCAACGCGGTGCCGCCGCCGGGGCGGGCTTCGTTTACATCGCCGCCGAACTCCACCATCAGCTTCACGGCGTCCAGCTTTCGGCTCTGGGCCGACAGCATGATGCCTCCGGCACCGTCGGAAGTTTTAGCCTTCGGGTCCGCTCCCAGCTTCACCAGTTCCCGCATCATCGCCACATCGCCGCGCTCGGTGGCCGTCAGAAACGGCGTGAGACCGAAGCTGCGAAAGGCATTCTGCTGGCCACCCTGCCGGGTGGTTTTCGCGGTCAGGTCAGCGCCGCGGGCGACGAGCGCCTTCACGAGTTCTAGCTTGCCGAGCCGGACGGCATCGTGGAGGGGCGTACTTCCATTGGCGTCGCGCAGGTTGACCTCGGCCCCGTAGTCGAGCAGCAGTCGAGCCACGGGTTCGTGCCCGCGACCGAGGGCAAGAAGAAAAGGGGTAGTGCCATTGGCAGCTTTTTGCAGGGGATCGGCCTTGGCGGCCAACAGCAGCTTTACGGTTGCCAGGTCACCCTTCTGCGCAGCGAAGAGCATGGGCGTGAAGCCGCTCTGCGATACGGCGCTGGCGGAGGCGCCTTTCTCGAGCAGCACGGTCACCAGATCCGGCCGACCGACCGCCGCGGCCCACATCAGCGGGGTCTGCCGCAAGCGGGTTTCGGCGACATTCACGGCCGCCCCGTTTTCCAGCAGGAGCTTCGCCAATTCGGTGGTGCCCGCCTGCACAGCAGCCATCAGGGGGGTTTCTCCACTCCAACGGGCGACATCCACTTTTGCCTTGGCGCCGAGCAGTAGGCGCGCCATCGCGACATTGCCTTGGCCGCAGGCCAACGTCAGTGGCGTTTCGCCGTTCTCATCGGCCAAGTTCGGGTTGGCCCCGGCCTGCAACAGCGCGCTGGCAATTTCCAAGTTGCCTCGGCTAACGGCCCATCCCAGGGCCGTGGAGCCGTCGGCCCGCGTGGCGTTGAGGTCCACGCCAGCCTTCACCAAACCCAGAACGGTCCGTTGATCACCATTTTGCACCGCATCAAAAAGTCGCCCGTCGGCCCCGAGCATCAAGAGTGGCAATAGGAGCGATAGGGAGAACCGTCGTAGCGGGTACATGAAGAAATGATATTCTTTCTGTACACGGAGCGGAAGCCCCGGGCTTCAGACTATTTATGTTCCGACCAGTTTTCTGCTTCGTTATTGCCACAATTGTCGCGTTTGGCCAGAGCGCCGAAACGGCGCAAACCCTCCTAAAAACATATTGTCAGGGCTGTCACAACGACCAAAGCAAGACCGCGAGCTTTTCTCTCGACGCCGTCCGCACGGCCGATGTGGCTACTCATGCCGAGGCGCTCGAAAAGGTGCTCCGAAAAATTCGGACGGGCGAAATGCCGCCTCCGGGCCTACCCCGGCCGAAACCCGAAGCTTCCACCGCCGTCGCTCATTGGCTCGAGGCCCAGCTCGACCAGAACATCGCGAAGCGTCCCAATCCGGGGACACCCGCCGCGCATCGGCTCAACCGGGCCGAATATGCGAACGCGGTGCGTGATTTGCTCGCTCTCGATCTCGAACATTCCGCCAGCCTGCCCGCTGATGATTCCGGCTACGGCTTCGACAACATCGGCTCCGTTCTGACGGTTTCTCCGCTCCTGCTCGAAAAGTACATGACGACCGCCCGGCGCGTTAGCCGCCAAGCGCTCGGCACGACGAAACTGAGCCCTCTGGTCGAAAAGTTCACGGCCTCTCGAGCGGGCACCTCCGACTCCGGCGATGAGCTTCCCTTGGCCGCTCGAAACGGGCTGACCATTAAGCACTACTTTCCGGCCGACGCCGAGTATCTGTTCACGGTGAGGGTCCGTGGCAATCCAGATCCAACGCTGCCCCCGGCCAAGCTCGACGTACGCGTCGATGGCGTGCGAACGAAGCTATTCGATGCTGTTTACAGCAACGCCGAAGAGTCACAGAACAGCCGAAACTTTGAAATCCGGGTGCCCCTCAAGGCAGGCGTGCATGTGATCGGTGCCAGTTTCCTGGCCGAAGCGACAAAATCGGAATCCACCGTCGGTATGAGCACCGGCCGGTTCGGTCCGCCGTCGCCGTCGCTGACCCAACTGGACTACGTGTTGATCGGCGGACCGTTCAACCCCGCCGGGCCTGGCGATACGCCCAGCCGTCGCCGGATTTTCCAGTGCGCGGAAAAGACCGCCGCCTGCGCCGACAAGATTATCGCCACCCTGGCGCGACAGGCGTATCGGAGACCGGTTATGACCGCCGACCTGATGCCGCTGAAAAAGTTGTACGCGGGGGCTGGCAGCTTCGACGCTGGCATCGAGATGGCGCTGCGGGCGATTCTGGTTTCGCCGAATTTCCTTTTCCGCGTGGAATCCAATGCGGCCACGCCGCTTCATAAGGTGAGCGATCTCGAACTCGCGTCGCGGTTGTCCTTCTTCCTGTGGAGTTCGCTGCCAGATGAAGAGCTTCTCGGTTTGGCCGAAAAGAATCGGCTTCGTCCGGTGCTGAACTCGCAGGTGAAGCGCATGTTGGCCGACCCCAAAGGTAAAGCGCTCGTTGAAAATTTCGCGGGCCAGTGGCTGCATCTGCGCAACGTCCCGAGTTGGCGCCCCGACCCGGAAAAGTATCCGCAGTTCGACGATTCCCTTCGCGCCGCGTTGCAGAAAGAGACCGAACTTTTCTTTGCGTACATCGTCAAGGAAGATCGGCGAGTCATCGATTTTTTGAACGCGGACTACACGTTCCTGAACGAGCGACTCGCTCGGCATTACGGAATTCCTAACGTTCGTGGCAATTATTTCCGTAAAGTGGCCTTGTCGAATCCGGAGCGCGGTGGCTTGCTGTCGCACGGCAGCATCCTCACGGTAACCTCCTACCCGACGCGTACCTCTCCGGTTTTGCGGGGCAAGTGGATCCTAGAAAACATCGTCGGCGCCCCTCCACCTCCTCCGCCGCCCGACATCCCGGACTTAGCCGATAGTGCCAACACCTCCGCGAAGGATTTGCGTGCCGCGCTGCAAGCCCATCGGGCCAAGGCCGCCTGCGCCTCCTGCCACAATCGGCTGGACCCGCTCGGTTTCGCGCTGGAAAACTACGATGCCACCGGCAAGTTTCGCGCTGAAGAGGGCGGCACCAAGATCGACACCTCCGGCTCGCTACCGGGCGGCGTTCTGCTCGATGGACCCGGCGATCTTAAACGCATTTTGGCTGGGCGCCACGAAGAGTTCGTCGACTGCTTGACCGAAAAACTACTTACCTATGCCTTGGGCCGGGGCTTAGAGCACTACGACATGCCGGCCATTCGCCAGATCCGTCGCGATTCCGCCAAAACCGACTACCAGTTTTCGGCGCTCGTCAACGCGATCGTCAGTAGCGTACCATTTCAAATGAGAAGGACCCCGGAACGATGATTATTTCGAAAAAAGCTCTTGATCGCCGCACGCTGCTTCGCGGCTTTGGAACGGCCCTGGGCCTGCCCCTGTTCGACGCCATGGTTCCGGCCCTGACCCATGCCGCGCGTACGGCCGCCGCTCCCATCAGCCGCATGGCGTTCTGCTATGTTCCGAATGGAATCATCATGAACCATTGGACGCCGCAGGCCGATGGCAAGACCTTTGATTTCCCGAAGACACTGCAGGCTCTGGCCCCGTATCGGAAGGATCTGCTCGTTCTGTCCGGCCTCGACCATTACAACGGCCAATCGCTTGGCGATGGAGCCGGCGACCATGCTCGCGCGGGAGCCACTTGGCTTACTGGCGTGCATCCGAAGAAGACGCAGGGGGCTGATATCCTGTCCGGGATTTCGGTCGACCAAGTGGCCGCCCGCGAGATCGGCGGAAAGACGCTGCTGCCTTCGCTTGAAATCGGCCTCGAAGATTCCCGCTTGGTCGGCGGGTGCGATAGCGGTTATAGCTGCGCTTACAGCAACACGGTCTCCTGGCGTTCGCCCACGACTCCGCTTCCTCCCGAGATCAACCCACGGGCTCTGTTTGAGCGCCTTTTCGGCGATGGCGATTCCACGGACCCGGCGGCCCGCGCGGCGCAGGCCAAGGAAGACCGCAGTATTCTCGATTTCGTTCGCGAGGACGCCGCCCGGCTTGGTATGCGACTTGGGACCTCCGACAAGCGGAAGCTGAGCGAGTATTTGGAAGCCGTCCGCGAAATCGAAAAGCGCATTCAGAAGAGCGAACAGCCCAACGAACTTGCTGCCGCGCTGCCGGCGTTGGATCGCCCAGGCGGCATTCCGCCGACGTTTGAAGAGCACATTCAGTTGATGTTCGATTTGGTTACGGTGGCCTTTCAGGCCGACCTCACCCGCGTCGTTACGTTCATGATCGGCCGGGAGGGCGGCAATCGAACGTATCGTTCGATTGGCGTGCCGGACGCGCATCACGGCCTGTCCCACCATTTCAACGACCCCGCCAAGATCGACCGGCTGCAGAAGATCGACCAGCATCACGTCGAGATGTTCAGCTACTTCCTGGGCAAGTTGAAGGGTGCGAAGGACGGCGAGGGTACGCTGTTGGATAACTCGATGGTCGTCTACGGCAGCAGCATCAGCGATGGGAACAAGCACGAGCATTTGAACCTACCGACGGTGCTCGCCGGCGGCGGTGCGGGAAAGGTTCATGGCGGCAGGCACATTCGGTTTAAGAAAGGCACGCCGATGACGAATCTTTATTTGACGATGCTCGACAACGTAGGCGTTCGCCCCGAGCGGATCGGCGATTCGACGGGCAAAATCGAACATCTCACCGAGTTATAGAACGCCCCAGAGGCACTCCCAGGTTAAGGTAGTCTGTTCGGGCTCGACGTTGAGGAGTAGTCGCAGCCCGAAGGCGGGCATGTGGCCGACGGCCCCGATGTCGGTCGCGCGGGGAGCCGGTTTGCGGGTGACGAGCACCTTGCGGCCCAGCACATCGAGAGACATAGCTTTTACCAGCGGGACCAAGCCGGGCACGACCAGGAACTGCATCGCCTTGTCCTCGCTGAGGAACCGCTCAATGCTTTTGTAGTCCTGTACCACGCGCTTGGATTCGCTGAGCACGACCTCGCCTTCGTCCGCAAAGTAGCGAGCTCCGGGAAGGCCCGGCATGGGATCGTACACATGCCGGGCCGAACTGAGCCGGAGCAACGAGAACAGCCGAGGCTGAGCGAGCAGCGCCAAGCGATTTACTGCATTTTGACTATCGAACAATTCACCCATCTGCTGTTATACTGACAGGGTCAGGGCCGAAGTGGTGGAACTGGTATACACAGCAGACTCAAAATCTGCCGGGGTTCACTCCCCATGTGGGTTCGACTCCCACCTTCGGCACCATTGCTCATTTTCGTAGACTTCCTACGATTTCCTTGCCCTTCTCGAGCATCATGGCCCATTCGGACCCTGTCCCTAAGAACCGGTAGCCCCGGTCGCGCCACGTTGTCGAAAGAGCCAGGTTTCGAGCCTGAATTCCCGGTGCAATGCCTTTGGCCACGCACGTATCGCGGATCGCTTCAAGAGTTTCGACCATCTTCGGATCGTCAAACTGCCCAGGGACGCCCAGCGAGATGGATAGATCCACCGGCCCGACCATCACGACGTCGATCCCCGGCACGGAGAGCAACTCCTCGCGGGCTTCAAACGCTCGCTTGGTCTCGATCTGCAGAATCACCATGCCGTTCTCGTTCCGATGGGTCATCACCTGCGGAATCGTCACGTTCTCGTAGTCGTTCTGCATCGTTGTCAGCCCGAAGCCGCGAATGCCCACGGGCGGAAATTTGCACCAGCTAATGGCTTGGGCCAATAGCTCCGGCGATTCGACGCGGGGGAAAATGATGCCATCGGCCCCGCAGTCGAGCGAGCGGGCGAT
>JANODS010000146.1:0-1169 GCA_031412835.1 Acidobacteriota bacterium
CTGGTTTTGATGTGCTTTCCCGCTTGGCCGCAAGCCAGCAATAGCACGGTCCGCGGCACCGTCCGCGATCAAGTGCAGGCCATCGTGCCCGGAGCCGACGTCACTCTCTCCAACTCCAATACCGGTGTCGCCCGCACCACGAAATCGAACGAATCCGGCCTCTATGTATTCCCGGGCGTCGTTCCCGGCATGTACCGCTTGGAGTCCACCTTCTCGGGCTTACAACCGTTTCAAGGCACTCTGACCGTCCAAGTCCAACAGGACGCCACCGTCGACATCGTCATGCAGGTTTCGCAAACTTCCACCACCGTTGAGATTAAGGACGTGACGCCGATGGTCCGTACCGACAGCCCGTCGTTGGGACACGCTCTCGAACGGAAGCGCATCGAACAATTGCCCATTAACGGACGAGGCTACCAGGGCCTGCTCCAAACCGTGCCCGGCGTCACCGCCACCGGACGCATCCAAGCCTACGGCTTGCGGCCAGGCACGCACACCCTTCTCTTCGATGGATCCGCCATGAACGAAGTCTGGGAAGGATGGGACGTAGGCCGCACCCCCGGCCTCGACGCCGTCGAAGAATTCCAGGTCGAGGTAAGCAACTCGTCCGCCAAGTTCACGCGGCCCACCACCGTCATCCTCTCCAGCCGAAGTGGTACCAATCAACTCCACGGTGCCCTCTTCTATACCAACCGCAATAGCGGCTACGCGGTCGCCCGCCAGCGGCAGGACACCTTCACCAAGCCCCCCTACCTGAATCGCAATGAGTACGGTGCCTCGCTCGGCGGCCCCGTCACGATCCCCAAAGTCTACAACGGCAAAAATCGTACTTTCTTCTTCGTCGCCTGGGAAGAATTGAAAAGCATCTCCAACACCACCCAACGCTGGTCCGTTCCCACCGAAGCCATGCGCAACGGCGACTTTCGCGGATTGTTAGACAGTCAAGGCCGTCAGTTCCAACTCTACGATCCCATGACCACCAATGCCGCCGGCCAGCGCGAACGCCTCTCCTACCGCGGCGTCCCGAACATGATCGACCCGGCCAGATTGAGCCCCGTCGCCAAACACCTCTTCTCGATCACCCCTCTCCCCACCCCCCCGCAGATCAATACGCTGGTCGACAACAACAGGATTTGAGCCCTGCCCCGCCACCGCAACGACACCCCGAC
>JANODS010000147.1:0-9168 GCA_031412835.1 Acidobacteriota bacterium
GTAGTCGGGGTGGGGATCGCCATTCGCTTGTAACATTTTTCGGATATGCTATGGTGCATGAACCGTCGTTCCCTGCTTCGTCAAACGTCCGCGCTGACCCTTGGTTTTCTGGGGCTGAGGACGTTGTCTCAGAAATCGGCCTATGGACAGACGGGGTCGCCGTACGGCCCTCTGGTGGCGGATCCGGACAAGCTTCTTAACCTTCCGGCGGGCTTTCGCTATGTGGCCATTTCCCGGACGGGGGAGCGGATGGATGATGGATTGGTGGTTCCTGGCGCGCACGACGGGATGGGGGCGTTCCCCGGTCCGGACGGACGAACCATTATCGTTCGTAATCACGAGATGGGCCAGGGGGCACCGATGCACGCCGGCGTGGATAAGAAGCTGATTTACGACCCGGGCAAAGGCGCGACGCCGGGCTTGGGGGGGACGACGAATCTGTATTTCAACACGGAGACGCAGCGGCTGGAGAAGCACTTTTTGACGCTGACGGGCACGATTCGGAACTGTGCCGGCGGGGTGACGCCGTGGAATACCTGGATTAGTTCCGAGGAGACGAATCTTCGGCCGGCGGCAAATAACTCACTGGAGGCGGACCATGGTTATAACTTCGAGGTGAACGCGTATCAAAGCGGATTACTGGAGCCGTTGCCCTTGAAAGCCATGGGGCGAATGAGCCACGAGGCGGTGGCTTTCGACCCGCGGGGCGTGATTGTGTACCAGACCGAGGACCGGGGGGACAGTTTGTTTTACCGGTTTCTACCGGAGGTTCCGGGAGAGCTTTGGCGGGGCGGCCGGTTGCAAGCCTTGGTGGTCCGGGATCGGCTGAGCCTGGATACGCGGAACAACGCCGCGTCGCAGACGCCGGTGCCGGTGGGAGAGGTTTTCGACTGCGCGTGGGTGGACATTGAACAGCCCGAGTCGCCGGGCGACAATTTACGGGCGCAGGGATTCAGCAAAGGGGCGGCGCGATTTTCGCGGGGAGAGGGGGCGTGGACGAGCCCGGAGGCGGTGTGGTTTGTTTCGACCGACGGAGGCCGGGCGGGGAAGGGGCAGGTGTGGCGTTATGTGCCCAGCCCTTATGAAGGCCGTCGCGGGGAGACCCGTTTTCCGGGCCGTTTGGAGCTGTTTTTTGAGCCGAACGACGCGAGCATTATCGACAACCCCGACAACATTGTGATTGCGCCATGGGGCGATCTGTTTCTTTGCGAGGACGGGCCGGGGCCGAACGGGGTGGTGCTGGTTACGCAGGATGGGGAAGCGTACTCGTTTGCAGTGAACGTATTGAACAGCGGCGAAATGTGCGGAGCTTGCTTTTCTCCGGACGGGTCGACGATGTTCGTAAATACGCAGAGTCCGGGCATCACGTTTGCGATCACTGGGCCTTGGCGGCGGTAGGAAGGGAGTTTGATTCTTGCTGCTGCTTAGGGGCGGGTGTGGCTCTTGGCCCGCGCTTCGCTGAGGAGGGCAGAGAGGCGCTGAGCTACATCCGGGTGCTGCTGGACGATGTTATTTTGTTCGCGCGGATCGGCGGGCAAGTTGAAGAGTTGGGGGATCAATTCCGTACGGCGGGGCACGGGCACGCGATCAAAGGGCTTGGCGGCTTTGCCTTCGATGAACTTCCACGGTCCTTGCCGGATGGCGAATACGCCATCGGCGCTATGGGTGATGATGGCGTTGCGGATGGGAGTTTTGGAAGATTTTCCTAGAAACGCGGGCAGCATGTTGAAGCTGTCCTCGGCCGTGGATTTCGCTTCCGGAAGGGGCTTCCCGAGGATGGCGGCGAAGGTCGCCAGAAGATCGACGAGGCTGATGGTTTCGTGGGAGGTGATTCCGGCGGGAGCCTTGCCGGGCCAGCGGACCAAGAATGGGACGCAAAAGCCGCCTTGATAGATGCCGTGCTTGCCGCCGCGCCAGTCGCCGTTGACGCGGAGTCCGGCCTGAGTGGCGAGCGCTTCGGGTCGATCCCCGGTGGTTTGGAGGACACCGCCGTTGTCACTGGTAAAGACGAGGAGCGTGTCCTGGGTTGCCTTCGCTTCGTCGAGCGCTTTGAGGATTCGCCCGACGGAGTTATCCAGATCGTGAATCCAATCGCCGAGGGCACCGGCGGCACTAGTGCCGTGGGTGGTGGGGGAGGGCGTGACGGGTTGATGGACGGCGACGGGGGTGAAATACAGAAAGAAGGGGGTACGCTTGTTTTGCTGGCGGATCCACTCGACGGCGCGGGTGGTGAGGACGTCCATGACGTTGACGTCGACGCGTTGGGGGGCATCGATGCCCATATATTTCTGGCCGTAGGGGGTGATTCCGGCGGGCACTTTATCGGCTGAGCGGAGGCCGGCTACGCGATGGTTCTCAACATAGACGCCGGATGCGTCGCCGTGATTTTGGGGGACGGCGAAGTGATCGTCGAAGCCGATTTCGAGTGGTCCGGGGCGGAGGTCTCCGGCGAAATCCGTTTTGCCGGTGCCGTAGCCAAGATGCCATTTTCCGATGGCGGCGGTGCGGTAGCCTTCCGTTTTGAGGAGGGACGCGACGGTGAGGCGCTCTGGTTCAATATGCAACGGCGCGGTGGTGGCTAACACTTCGTATTTGAGGGTGGTGCGCCAGCAGTATCGTCCGGTGATGAGGCCATAGCGAGTGGGAGAACACACTGAGGAGGGGGTGTTGGCGTCAGTGAAGCGAATGCCTTCCTTGGCGAGGCGGTCCAGGTGGGGCGTGCGGATGAGTTTCCGATCCGCGCCATAACAGTTGAGGCTGCCATACCCGAAATCGTCAGCCAGGATAACCACGATGTTGGGCTTTTTCGGGCCGGCGGCTTGAAGGGCGGTGCCGGCGGTTAGGGATAGGAAAGCCCGTCTGTTCATGGGGAGTAGGCCTCTCGGGTGACGCGGTGCTAGTTTCTGGTGGGATCCGACTTGAGGAGCGTCAATAGCCAGGACTCGACTTCGGCGACTTGCTCGGGGATGTTATTGTGGCCAGTTTCGAGGGCGAGGAGCAGTTTCTTAGGCCCCGGAATGACGTTGTACGCGGAGTACATCGACGTCGGGGGGCACGTCTCGTCATTGAAGCCCCAGGAGTAGAGCCCGGGCACTTTCACGCGGCGGGCGAAGTTGACGACGTCATAGTAACGGGTGGTCTCGATCTTGTCGGCGGAGCGGTGGGAGAGAGGTCCTTCCGTCGGGCGGAACATATGAGGCCAGCCGCCGGCTCGGCCTTGTAAGTAGCCAGTAACATCGGCGAGGGCGGGGTAGTAAGCCGCTAGCCCGCGGACACGAGGGTCGAGGGCGGCGGTGACGATGGAGAGGGCTCCGCCTTGGCTGCCGCCGGTGACGGCGAGATGGGCCCCGTCCCACTTGGGGTGGCTCGTCAAAAAGTCGTTGGCGCGGACGCAGCCGAGATAGACACGGCGGTAATAGTAACGGTCCCGGCTGTCGAGGCCGAAGGTGTTGTAGTTGGCCAGGGCACCGGCTCCGAGGGAATCGTAAACGGATTGGTCCATCGTGACGGGGATGCCGTGGATGCCGATTTGGAGGGTGATGACGCCGCGGGCGGCGATGGCGGCGAGGCCGCGATAGGGGCGGACGCCGGCCCCGGGGACGCTGAGGAGGGCGGGGTACTTGCCGGGCGCTTTGGGTTCGCAGAGAACGCCATAAAGGCGGGAGGGAGCCGCGGACATGCCGACGTTTTGGAGGTTGACGTGGTGGCAGTCGACGGCGGCGTTGCCGTAGTCGGGCAGGGGCGTGACCTTGGCGTCAACTGGTAGCTTGGCGAGGGCGGCTTTGCCGGCGGCCCAGAACTGGTCGAAGTCGGCGGGGTCCTGCTGGGTGGGTTGGAGGGCCTCGGGGCGGAAGGCGGCGGTGGCGAGGCCGCGGTAGGTCTTGCCGTTTTGTTCGACGGTGACGATGCAGCGGAGGAAGCCGGGTTCGGTCAGCGTGCCGCCTTCGACGGTGAGACCGTCGGCCGAGAGGATTGCGGTCTGTTCGATCTTCGGGGGCATCATTTCAGGCCCGACGCGGTAGGTGACTTTGGCACCGATGACCGGGTGGCCGTCCTGGATGGCGAGGATGCGGAAGCGGACGGGCTGGCCGAGTTCGTAACGCCAATCGGGGCGGTCAGTGGAGACGCGGACTTGAACGCCGCCGATCCGGTCCTGGGCGAGGAGGGGGAGGGCGAGTAGGGAGAGCAGGGCTAGGCGGAGCATAGGGTGACCTTCTACGATATCGTAGCCACGCGAACGACGAGCTTGCCGAAGTTTTTCCCGGCGAGCAGGCCGATGAAGGCGGATGGAGCGTTTTGCAGGCCGTCGACCACGTCCTCACGGAACTTGATTTTCCCTTCGTTGACCCAGGTGCCCATTTGGCTGGCGAATTCGGGGTAGCGGTGGCCGTAGTCGTCGAAAATGATGAAGCCCTGCATGCGAATGCGCTTGGTGAGCAAGGTGCGGGCGAGCAGGGGGAGACGGTCGGGGCCGGGGGGGAGAGCGGTGTCGTTGTAATGGGCGATCAGCCCGCAGACGGGGATGCGGGCGCAAGGGTTGAGCAGGGGCAGAACGGCGTTGAACACGGCACCTCCCACGTTCTCGAAGTAGACGTCGATGCCTTGGGGGCAGGCGACGGCCAACTGCTTTTTGAGGTCTTCGCTGTGGTGATCAAGGCAGGCATCGAAGCCTAGCTCTTCGACGACATAGCGGCACTTGTCGGCACCGCCGGCCACGCCGACGACACGGCAGCCTTGGATGCGCGCGATCTGCCCGACGGCCGAGCCGACGGCACCGCTGGCGGCGGCCACGACGACGGTTTCGCCAGAGCGCGGCTGGCCGATATCGAGCAGGCCCATGTAGGCCGTGAAGCCCGGCATGCCGAGGACGCCGAGGGCGAGGGAAGGACGCGGCATCGCGGCATCGAGCTTGCTGAGACGGGTGCCGTCGGAGAGGGCAAACTCTTGCCAGCCGGTGGAGCCGACGACTAAGTCGCCTACTTGGTAGTTAGGGTGGCGCGAGGCCTCGACGCCGGAGACGGTGCCGCCCACCATGACTTCGCCGATGGCTACCGGGGCGGCGTAGGAAGGCGCATCGCTCATGCGGCCACGCATGTAGGGGTCGAGCGAAAGGTACAGCGTCCGCAGCAGCACTTGTCCTTCGGTGGGTTCAGGGATCGCCACTTGTTCGAGGCGGAAATCCGCGGCTGTAGGCGCGCCGACAGGGCGGGAGTTCAAGACGACGCGCCGATTGACAAGGTTGGGTATAGACATGTTGTTACCGAGTTAGTTAGGGCCGACGGTTCGCGTAGGGAGTAACTCGGCCCAACGGTCGCGGCGCCAGGTTGGTGGGGCGGGCCAAGTCTTCGCTTCGGTTTGGTAGAGTTTCTTCAGCCGCTCGACGACGGCGGGCAGTTGCTTGGTCAGGTCGCGGGTCTCGCCGGGATCTTCCCGCAGGTCGTAGAGTTCATGATGGGCCGGCACACCGTCGGCGGCATCCCGATATAAGCCCGGAATGATCGCCCCGGTGAAGCGGAGCAGGTAGGTGCCATCGGTAACGACCCACGCGCCCGGACTCTCCTCGCGCCGGGCGTTGGCGGGGGCTCCGATCGTCGTTTCGCCGCTATAGCCCCAGGCGCGGGAATGGATGCCGGAGAGCATCAGGTGTTCCCGCGTCTTGCTCGCCTTACCGGTTGCGATGGGCAGCAGGCTGCGGCCGTCGATGTTGGGCGGTGCTTTCAGGCCAGCGGCGTGCAGGGCGGTCGGCATGATGTCCAGGGTGGAGACGAGCGCGTTGCTGCGCTGGCCCTTGGTGGCGGCTCCAGGCCAATGGACGATCAACGGCACGCGGATGCCGCCGAGGAAGAAGCTGCCTTTGTGGCCCCGATGGGGGCCGTTGCCCGGCGGTGGCGTGGCCAGCGAAACCGGCGCTCCGTTGTCCCCGGCGAAGATGAAGAGCGTGTTCGTCCACTCCTCGGGGCCGACGGCGTCGCGGAAGGTGGCGATGCCGGCATCGACGGCGTTGATATGGCCGTAGTAGTTCTGTAACTCGAAGGATTTACTTGCGAAGGGCTGGAAGTAGCGGTCGGGCGCTTGCGGCCGAAGCGGGCCGTGCATGGCGTGAAGCGCCAGTTCAATACAGAAAGGCTTCTTCGCCTTCACGGCTTGCTTGGCGAAGCTAATCGCCTTTTCTGTAAATAGCTCCGTATTGTATTGGGGCTGCTTTCCGGTGTAAGTTCGGTTCTCCCAGATCTGCTCGGAATCGTAGAAGGGGCACTGGTGATGGTTGTAGCCGAAGTAATAGTCGAAGCCGTAGTTCAACGGATGGTGCTGATCGACGACGGAGCCTTCAAAGCCTGTTTCGGTGATCTCGCGTTCAATGGCGGCGCGACGGGCGGCGGGTAACTTGGCTAACTCGCCTTGCTTCAACCCGTGATTATTCAGGACGCCGGTGCGGAGCGCGTGATTGCGCGTGCCCGTGTGGTACTTGCCGATCATGGCGGTGGCGTAACCGGCCTTTTGGAGTTGCTCGACGAGCATCGACCCAAGCGGCAGGCCGGTGCGGTCAAAATCGATGTTGTTGTAGATGCCGAAGCGATTTGGATTCTGGCCCGTGAAGACGCCAGCGCGGGCCGGGGCGCATAGGTTGCTGGAAGAAAATGCCTGGGTGAAGACGGTGCCTTGCTTGGCCAGCGCGTTCAGGGTGGGCATGGCGCGGCGAGAAAGCGCGAGAGGCTCTTCGGGGTTGTAAGCGACGTTGTGCTCTCGTAGATACGTTTGGTAAGCCGGGTCCAGCATGTCCGCTTTCATTGATTCGGAATAGGCCGAGCAATGGCCGATGCCGAAGTCGTCCAACAGGACGATGAACACGTTGGGCCGACGGGCTGCGGCGGCAAAGGGAAGCGCGAGGGACGCGAGGAACTGGCGGCGCTGCATAGGACTCTGATTCTAGCCGATAACAGCGTCGGCCCGCCCCGTGTTACCCTCCCTCTCATGTCCCGTATCACCATCCTGGCCCTCCTCCTCGCCACCTTCGCCCTCGCCCAATCCCCCAACGTCAAATCCTACGTCCTCCAGAACCAGCCCGCCATTTTCCGCGAGTTCCACGACCTCGTCGCCCTCCCCAACCTCCATGGCGACCTTCCCAGCCTCGCGAAAAACGCCGAGCACCTCAAAACCCTCCTCGCCCGCCGGGGCCTCAACCCCGAACTCTGGGAAACCCCCAACGCCGCCCCCCTCGTCTTCGGCCAAAAACTCGTCCCCGGGGCCACCCGCACCATCCTCTTCTACATCCACTACGACGGCCAGCCCGTCGACCGTCCCCGCTGGCATCAACCCGACCCGTTCCGTCCCGTCCTCCGCGATGGCAGCCTCGAAAACAACGCCAAGATAATTCCCGATTTTAGAAACCTCAAAAACTTCCCCCCCGACTGGCGTCTTTACGGCCGCGCCGCCGGTGACGATAAAGGCCCCATCATCGCCTTCCTCGCCGCTCTCGACGCCATCAACGGGGCTCCCGCCAGCAACATCAAGCTCATCCTCGACGGCGAAGAAGAAGGCGGCGGCCTCGGCCTCAGCGCGGCCTTGCTCACTCACCGCGCCCAGCTTAAGGCTGACGTCATGGTCTTCCTCGACGGCCCCCAGCACCCCTCCGGTCGCCCCACAATCTACTATGGAGCCCGCGGCGGCACCCGCCTCGACCTCACCGTCTACACCGCCAAAACCGGCATGCACAGCGGCAACTACGGTAACTGGATGCCCGACGCCAACGTCCGCCTCGCCCAACTGCTCTCCTCCATGCTCGAACCCTCCGGCAAGGTCGCCATAGACGGTTTCTACGCCGATGTCCTCCCCCTTCCCCCCGACGCCTGGAAGCTCATCGACTCGGTCCCTGACGACAGCGCCTCCATGCAAAAGCTCTACGGTGTCGGTTCGACGGACGGTGCCGCCAGGTCGCTGCAGGAAGGCCTCAACCTTCCCACTTTTAGCGTTCACACGATGAAGGGCGGGGAACTCGGCGGCGTCATCCCCGCCAGCGCCTCCTCCGAAATCGCCCTCCGCCTCGTCAAAGAAAACTCGGCGAAGGCCATGCAGGACCGAATCATCGCCCACATCCGCAAGCAAGGTTACTTCGTCACCGATACCGACCCCGACGTTGCCACCCTCGCTGCCCATCCCAAAATCGTCAAGGTGAAACGCAGCCCTCTGCCCAACGCCGCTTGGCGTACGGAACCGACCGACCCCCAAGCCGTCTTCTTGACCGAAGCCCTTCGCGGCCAATGGGGAGACCGTCTCGTCCGCCTCCGCACCCTCGGCGGCAGCCTCCCCGCCATGCCGTTCATCAGCGCCCTGCGACTCCCCGTCATCGGCGTCGCCCTGGCCAACTACGACGACAACCAACACACCGACGACGAAAACCTCCGCCTCGGCAACCTCTGGGACGGCATCGAAACCCTCTCCGCCATCCTCCTCCAACGGTAGGCTACTCCCCAACCCAACGACGGAGCGTCTCCGCCAACTCCCTCACTCGAATCGGCTTCGACACGAAGTCGTTCATCCCAGCCGAACTAGGTCCCGCGCAATCGCCAGCCCCAATCCCGTGCCCCCGTGCCGCTGCGCCAGCAATAACTCGCCCTGATCGAACTTCTCAAACACCCTCTCGATATGTTCGGTCGCAATTCCCGGTCCGCTGTCGGCCACCGCTATGCGCAGTTTATGCTCGCCGTCGTGGCGCACTCTCACGGTCACCGTCCCTCTCTCCGTGAACTTCACCGCGTTCCCCACTAAATTCAACAGCACCTGACGCAATCGGCCCGCGTCTCCCACCTGCTCCGCACCACCTCCGGATCCCAGTCCAAAGACCTTGCAGCATCGCTACCGTCAACGCCTCCCGGTGCTTCAAGGCGTATTAAAGCGTGTTGTTCGTGTACGCCCCGGACCAGTATTGCAGCCCGCTCGGGTCCGTCCGGTCAAAAGTACTCTGAAAGGTCGGTAAACTCCCCACCGGATGAATTCGATTTCCGGCCCCGTCTTTGTAAGTCAGTCGAAACGAAATCGACTCTCCCGGTGCGTAAAAGAAGCCGTTCGCCGGATTGCCCTGACGAGCTACCCCAATCTGAAACCCGTGCCCGAAAGGCGACACGATCCGCTGAAACGGCACCGTTCGCACCGCCGAAAGCTGTTCCGTCC
>JANODS010000148.1:0-6545 GCA_031412835.1 Acidobacteriota bacterium
GGAAAACGAACCCGAAATACTGCTTATACAGCGCCATGCGGTCGTTTTTGCCCAGCTTGTGAATCGCGTGCCCGTCGAGGAAATACTCGCCCTTCCAGCCCGTATCATGCATGCCGAGAATGTGCAGGAGCGTTGATTTTCCCGCGCCGCTCGGGCCCATAATGGAGACAAACTCGCCGTCTTTAATGTCCAAGTTTAACTGACGCAGAATCCAGGTCTTCGTCACGCCGTGCTCGAAGTACTTCTCGACATTGCGCAGAGAAATGATCGGCTCGGCCATCTAGAGCTCTTCTTCGGCCATCTGCGCCGCGGTCTTTTCTTCGACGATGCGACCGTCGAAGAGGCGAATCGTCCGGTCGGCGTAACGGGCATAGCGCGGGTCATGCGTCACCATGCAGATCGTCGCCCCGCCGCGGTGCAACTCGCGCAACAGGTCCATCACTTGTTCGCCGTTCTGCGAATCCAAGTTGCCCGTTGGCTCGTCGGCCAGCAGCACAGCGGGATCGCCAGCCAGCGCTCTGGCCACCGCCACGCGCTGCTGTTGGCCGCCGGAAAGCTGGGAGGGGTAGTGCTTTATTCGGTGGAGCATCCCGACCCGTTCGAGCGCTTCCTGCACCCGCTTTTTCCGCTCCGGTCCCGACATTCCTCGATACGTCAGCGGCAGTTCGACGTTCTCGTAAACCGTCAGATCGCCGATCAGGTTGAACGCCTGAAAAATGAACCCAATCTCCCGGTTCCGGATCCGCGCCCGCTCCGATAGCTTCAAGTCCTGGACCGGCGTTCCGTTCAGCACGTAGCTGCCGCCGCTCGGGGAATCGAGCAGGCCCAGGATCGCCAGCAGCGTCGACTTCCCGCAGCCCGACGGGCCCGAAATCGAGACGTACTCGCCTTTTTTCACGTGAAGATGAATACCCGCCAGAGCGTGCGTCTCTACTTCATCGGTCACAAAGACCTTCGTCACCGCATCCATGCTCAGCAATGATGTCGACATATTCCGTTCCTTATTGAAGCCGTATCCGGTTGTGGGTATCGTACTGCGACATATCCGATAGGATCACTTTGTCGCCGACCTTCAGCCCCTCAACCACTTCGATTGAATTCACCGACGCCCGTCCGAGCTTCACCGGAACCCGTAGCGCCTCTTTGCCGTCCGCATTCACCCGGAACAACGTGATGGTCGAAAACGGCTGCCCGTACACCGGGCGCCCCATCTGAATCACGTCGGCAATCCGTTCCAAATCCACGGTTCCATCCACTGATAGATCCGGGCGCGCCCCCGCCGGCAAGGCGGAAATCAACTTCACATCCACGGTCACGGTTCCGTTGACCGCGGCCGGGTCGATCCGCGAAACGACGCCCTGGATCAGGCCGTTGCGCGTATCCACCGTCGCCGGTTGGCCCAACGCGATCTCCTTCACTTGCGTTTCCGCGATCTTCAATTCCGCCTTCAAACGCGTGGGTTGCGCGATCTTCGCCAGCGCCGCTCCCATCAGAATCTTTTGGCCGACTTCCACGGACATCTGCTGCAACACCCCGGCCGCTCCCGCCCTGACCTTCAACTGGCCCACCTGCTGCTGCTTCAATGTTCGGGCCGCCTTTTGCTTTTCAATCTGCACCTGCTGCGAACCGAGTTGCGCCTCTACAGACTCTTTCGTAATCTCAATCCGCTGCCGCTCAATCTTATAACGCCCTTCGAGCTCGTCGGCCTTGGCCTTGGACAGCCTGAACTCAAGGTCCGCCTTCAGCCCGAGTTTCAACAACGCTTCGTCTCGTTCCGACGTCAGCTTCGCCTGCACCAGTTCCGACTGCACCCGCGCCGCCGTCGACTCCTGGTCCAGCCGCGCCGATTCCAGCTTCACTTTCAAATCCTTATACTTCGCTTCGGCCTGTTTCACCAGCCAATCGGCGTCCACCGCCGCCAACTGCAGCTCCGGATTCGAAAGCTCAAGCAACACCGTATCTGGCTGCACCGCCGCACCGGCTCGCAGGAAGATGCGGTCCACCCGGCCGTCCGTGATGGCGGGAACGAACAGAATCTCTTCCGGCACCAAAGTCCCCATGCCGCGCACGTTTCGCAGCATTGGGCCGCGCTTTACGGTGTCCGGCCAGAGGGTCGACGCTTCCACCGCCACAGCCGCCGGTTGGAGTCGGGACAGCCAGTAGGTAAGCCCGCCCCCGGCCGCCAACACCACCACCGCAAGGATGGCTCGCTTGATGTTTTTCTTCCTCGATACTCCGGTCCGGGCTACGTCCATGTGGTTGGTTCCTCCTTACATAATCGCAAGCGCCGGGCCAAAGGGCACGGCGCTTGGAAATCATCAGGTTAGCGGCATCGCCGCGTGGAAGAAATGTCCGGTTATGGGACGCAGGTGCGCGGGATTAGCGCAGACCCATGCTCAGACCCTCGACCCGGTCGGCGTCTTTCGCCCGGCGGCGCTCCCGCAGCATCCGGGCATACGCCTGGTAGGTCGCGGCGATGGGTGCTCGCTTCTCCGCCGAGAGTTCGCGGGCGAGTGTCGAAGCCTCGCCCAAGGCCCGCTCCGCCCGCACAAAGTCTTGCTTCTGCAAGTACACCGCCGCCAACTCTGTTAGGACGCAGGTAGCCCGCTCCGGCTCCGCCGCCAATTCCGGCATCAGTCCGCTTAGCAAGGTCTCGGCCTCCGTCCAACGATGTTGTAGCAGCAAGGCTTGGGCTAAGTGATGCCGGGCGTTGATGTCCCCACTATCCGCTTTCAGTACGCGCCGAAACAACGCCTCCGCCCCGGTGGCTTTCTCCTGCTGCAAGAACAGCGCTCCGAGGTTTTCGACGATCGTCAGCGTCTGCGGATGGGTCGGCCCCAACCTCGTCTCTGAAACCGCCAAAGCTTGCCGGTACCAGGGCTCCGCTTCTAGCCACTGGCGCCGCCCTACCTCCACGTCCCCGAGGTTGCTCCAGATCGCCGCCACGGTCGGATGCTCCCGCCCCAGCGCGGGCAATGCAATCGCCTCCGCCCGCTGGAGCAGTTCGAACGCCTCGTCGAGACGATTCTGCCTGCGCATCAGAGTCCCGAGGTTGTTCAATGCGGAAGCCAGCGCTTCTCCCGTCGGATTCGATTCCCGGATCGCCACCGCTTTTCGATAGGCCGCTTCTGCTCCGGCCAAGTCTCCGCGATCTTGCAGCACAGAGCCCAAGTGGTTCAGCGAGTTCGCAATCTCCGGATGGTCCGCCGGCAAGCCTGCTTGGCGAATCGCCAGCGCTTTCTCATGGGCGGCTTGCGCTAGATCGTACTGTTTCCGCAGCCGCCGCATCGCCCCCAGATTGCTCAGCGTCGTCGCCTGTTTCAATCCCGATGCCACCGCCGATCCCTCGCGCATCGTCAGCGATTCCTTATAAAGCGCCTCTGCACGGTCGTACCGGCCGGCCTGTCGCTCCGCCTCGGCCATGTTGTTCAAGGTGGTCGCCAGGTCCTCGGAGGCCGGCCCAAACGCCATCCGCCAGAAACCTGCCGCTCGCTCATACTCGTTCACCGCCAAGGCGTACCGGCCCGTGCGGTGGAGCAACGATGCGTAGTTATTGTGGGCTTTCGCCCTTAGGAACGCGGGGAACTGGTGTTCCGCCGCCGCCTCCAACGTCCGCGTGTAGATCCGTTCGGCCTCCGCCTGGTCTTGGCCCGCCGCTTGCACGGCCTTGTTCAACAGAATCTCCCAATCTTCAACTCGTCGAAGCTCCGGGATCTCCGGGAGCGAAATCAGTGCAAACAACAGATGGAACATGCTGCCTCCTTGGCTCGATATACGCGCCAACCCGGGAAGCGTTCACGGAAAGGGGCGGGTTGCATTGATTCGGGGCAGACCGCACGGGGTCAACACGCCCGTTGACAACACCCATCAGGAGGACTAGGATGCGGCTGACAGTTCGGTTTAGGACAAAGCTGCAAATGAAACTCCGTGTGCTCGCTTTCGTCGCCGTTGGCTTGGCCCATCCTTCCCTGGCGAAGCTTCCCCCGAGCCCTTCCCTCGGAAGCACTCCCCAGGGCTTGACCGTGGCGGATTGGACTCAAATTCGCGCCGAGTATGAGCGGCATCGCCACGCCATGTTCCCTGATCGGAACGGGTTCATGGCTCGGAGCTCTGAGCAGCAATGGATCGCGCGCTTCGATGGGCGGGGATTTACGGTGAAGCCGGACGAAGGCGATTGGAGCTGGGGGCTTGAATTGGTGGGCGTTGCGGACAAGGCGCAAATCAAAACCGAAATCAATCGAATGACGTATCGGTGGAGCACGGATCTCGACGAGTGGTTTTTAAACGACAAGCGCGGCTTGGAGCACGGATTTACGCTGAGAGCTCCTCAGGAGCTTCGCCTCGCGGTGCGCGGCGGTTTGCGTCCGCGGATTTCTGGCACGGGCGTGGAGTTTGTTGACGGCTCGGGAACGGCACGCGTTCGGTACACGGGTTTGGCCGCCTGGGACGCGGACGGGCATACGCTTCCCGCCCAGATGAAAGTAGAAGGTGGGGAAGTAAGGCTGGTGGTGGATGATCGCGGGGCGCAGTACCCGATTACCGTTGATCCCATCGCGCAGCAGGCGTATTTGAAAGCCTTCATCTCCACGGCCAGCGACTATTTTGGGATTTCCGTGGCAGTGTCTGGAGACACGGTGGTGGTGGGCTCTTACTGGGAAGACAGCAACGCCACCGGGGTGAACGGGAACCAAGCCGACAACAGCGCTTTGGAGAGCGGCGCAGCTTATGTGTTCGTTCGGAGTGGCGTTAACTGGACCGAACAGGCCTACCTGAAGTCGTCAAACACCGGGGCTGGCGACCAGTTTGGCGTGTCGGTCGCGATGTCGGGAGATACGATCGTCGTGGGGGCTGACGCCGAAGACAGCAACGCGACGGGCGTGAACGGAAACCAGGCGAATAATAGTGAATCGGGCAGCGGCGCGGCGTATGTGTTTGTGCGCAGTGGCACCACTTGGACTCAGCAAGCCTACGTCAAGGCATCCAACACGGCGGCTCTCGACTTTTTCGGCCACTCCGTGGCGATCAGCGGGGATACGATGGTGGTGGGCGCTTTTGCCGAGGACAGCAACGCCGTCGGCGTGAACGGCAACCAAGCCGACGACACCGTTTCGGCAAGCGGTGCCGCGTACGTATTTGTTCGCAGCAGCGGCAATTGGACCCAGCAGGCTTATTTGAAGGCATCCAATACCGGATTGGCCGACCGGTTTGGATATTCGGTGTCCGTGTCCGGGGAGACGGTCGTCGTAGGGGCTTACTTCGAAGACAGCGCGACGACGGGCGTAAACGGAAACCAAGCCAATGAAAGCGCGCTGGATAGCGGCGCCGCGTATGTATTCGTCCGCAACGGAGTTACCTGGACGCAGCAGGCCTATCTCAAGGCGTCGAATGCCGAATCGAGCGACTTCTTTGGCTTTTCAGTCGGGGTGGCCGGGGATACGGTGGTGGTGGGGGCTTACCTCGAAGACAGCTTGGCGGTCGGCGTGAACGGTACTCAGACCGACACCGTCCTCCGGAATTCAGGTGCGGCCTATGTCTTCGCGCGGAGCGGTTCCACCTGGAGCCAGCAGGCCTATCTCAAGCCATCAAACACCGAAGGGGAGGAGTTTTTTGGCTGGTCGGTGGCGATTTCCGGGAATACGGTGGCGGTAGGGGCGGTCGGGGAGCGCGGCATCTCCCCCGGGGTGAACGGAAACCAGTTCGCGACCGGGGCGCCATCGAGCGGTGCCGTGTATGTCTTTGGACGCAGCGGCGGCGTCTGGACGCAATTGGCCTATGTAAAGGCGTCCAATCCGGGGTCGGGCGACCAATTTGGCCTGTCCGTGGCGGCGGCGGGGGAGACGGTGATAGCGGGGGCGACCGGGGAGGCCAGCGGTGCTTCTGGGGTTAACGGAGGCCAATCCGACAACTCGCGAGCCTATAGCGGCGCAGCCTATGTGTTCGGCGGCTTTCCGGCCGAGTATGCGGTGACGATCACCAGCTCCCCGACGGGCCTCTTCTTCAGTTCCACCGGCTCCGGCTGCGCCCCCGGCTCCGGCTATACCACTCCCCAGATTTTGTTCTGGACGGCGGGATCGCCCTGCTCAGTAACGTTTGTCACGCCCCAATCCCCAGCCTTCCTGCGCTGGGAGGACAACTCCATCAACGCCACTCGCAGCATCACGGCCCCCGCTATGAACTCGACCTACACCGCCATCTTCGCCTACCAACTGACTCTTGCGGCCTCCCCGACCGTGGGCGGTACCGTCGTGCCTGGTGGTGTGTATACCCCAAGGGTAGCGATGAGCGTCCTGGCGACCGCACTGCCCGGCTACGCCTTTTCCAACTGGAGCGGTGCCTGCACCGGGAGCGGCGCTTGCAGCGTCCTCTTGGACGCCCCAAAATCCGTCATCGGCAACTTTGTCCCGATCAGCTCGTTCTTAACCGTTCTTCAGACCGGGCCGCTGGCCGTTGTCGGCCCTACGCAAACGCTCCTGTTCCGCTTCACCCACACCTCCGGGTTTGGGCAATTGGGCGTCGTGAATGCTCTTATCAACCGGTCTCTGGAT